>WREX01000030.1 GCA_009779115.1 Propionibacteriaceae bacterium | reverse complement strand
TTGTTCCTTCGACTCTGATTTCGCACGGTTCCCTTCCGTCACCTGGATCAATCCACGCGAACTCGGATAGCAACCACAACTCACACGCCCGAATCTGTCGGTGGCGGTCTTTCCCACGATGATTTTGACAGGGACTCCATCCGTACCTATTGTTAATGTATGAACATTTTCGTGTATATGTTCATGCATTTCTGAGGAGGTCTCATGGCGAAGAGTTTTGGGGATCGGGAACGGGAGTTGATCCAGGGGGAACTCATCGAGGCGTGCAAGCAATGTTGGAGTCGGTACGGGTATCAGAAGACGGGGATCCGGGAGTTGGCGCAGATGGCGAACATCTCGACTGGGGCGTTCTATCGGTTCTTTGACTCTAAGGAAATGCTGTTCGTCGCCACGGCGAACGAGTATCAGCGGGAGCTGATCGACATCTTTCACACGACGATGGCGCAGTGCCCGGGCAAACAGGGGGTGGCGACAAGCATCAAACGGATCGTGGCGGCGATGTCATCCATGGCGTGGCTGACCTCGATGTGGGAGGAGTGGCCGGTCATCATCCGAAAGCTGCCGCCGGACTTCATCGAGGAGGATTTCCGTGGGGACGTGATCCGCATCGCCGACATCATCCAGCAGTACGGATTGACTGCCAAGCGGGACACTGAATCCACGACGCAGATCGTGGACCTCCTGCTGACCGCTGTCACACGGCAGAACTACCTGCCTGGGGACACTGGGGAATCGATCGATTTCATCATCGACTCTGTGATCGACGCGCTGTTCGAGTAGGAGGAACCATGAGTACTACTGCCCCGGCCCGGACTCATCTGATCGAGTTCCGGGACGTGTCGAAGACGTACACGATGGGCGAGATCGCCATCCATGCCGTGGACCACGCCAGTTTCTCCATCGACGAGGGGGAACTGACCATCATCCTGGGAGCGTCGGGGGCCGGCAAGACCACCATCCTCAACTTGTTAGGCGGGATGGACACTGTCACAAGCGGGGAAATCCTGGTTGGCGGAGAGAACATCGCGACGGCCAATGAGCGCAAACTCACCGACTACCGGCGGGCCAAGGTTGGGTTCGTGTTCCAGTTCTACAACCTCATCACCAACCTCACCGCGCTGGAGAACGTCGAGTTCGCTGCCGAGACTTGCCCGGATCACTTGGACGCCAGGGAAATCCTCAACGTGGTCGGCCTGGCGGACAGACTGGGCAACTTCCCGTCGCAGTTGTCGGGAGGAGAGCAGCAACGCGTAGCCATCGCGCGGGCAGTGGCCAAGAACCCACTGTTGTTGCTCTGTGATGAGCCCACGGGGGCCCTGGACTACGCGACCAGCAAGGCGGTCCTCCAACTCCTCGCGGACGTCAACGAGCAGTACGGGAAGACGGTCGTCATCATCACCCATAACACAGCCATCGGGACCATGGCTGACAAGGTGATTCGTGTCCGCAGTGGGATGATCGAGGATGTCAGCGTCAACCCTGACCCGACTCCTGTCGAAAGCATCGAATGGTAGGCGGCCATGCGGTACCTGGTCCGGAAACTACTGCGTGACATCCGCCACAGCGCGGGTCAGCATGTCGCGATCACACTCGTCATCCTGATCGGGGTGGCGTGCTACGTCGGCATGATGTCGGCCTCGACCAGTGTGGGCCGCAACATTGATGATTTCTACGCCACTCAGAAACTGGCCGATCTGTGGGTCACGGTACCCAGTGCCGGCCCAGACATCGTGTCGCAGATCGGTGCCCTCCCCGGGGTGGCAGCCGCGGAAAGCCGGGTTTCAATCACGGGTACATCGGGCACGCATTCCTTCGCCGTCCACACCATCACACCGGACCCAACAGTCAACATCCCGGCCATGGACACCGGCCATCTTCCCGACGCCGCCAACCAGTGCATCGTCGACCGGGGGTACGCCGCCGCGAACCACCTTGGAATCGGTTCCACCATCACCGTGACGTTGAACCAGAACCCGTACGACCTGATCATCACCGGCATCTTCAACAGTCCCGAGTATCTCTACCTGGCCAAGGACATCACCGCGCAACCCGACCACCTCAGCTACGGCGCACTGTTCGTCAGCCCGGACCTCTTGCCCGCCACGCTTGACAACGAGATTGTCGTCGCCGCCCAGCCAGGAGCCGACCTCGCCGAGCTGAAAACGCAGATCACGAGCATCGCCCTGCCCACCGGCCAGGGGGTCATCCTCGACCGTACCCAACTGCTCAGCTGGACCATGCTCGACCAGGACATCCGCCAGTACGCCCAGATCGGTGCCGTCTTCCCCGTGATCTTTTTCCTTGTGGCAGCGGTGATCATCGTCATTTCCATGTCGAAGAACGTGGAGACTCAGCGTACTCAGATCGGAAACATGAAGGCCCTCGGCATCCGCAGTTCACTGATCACCGTCCACTACCTCAGTTACACGCTGCTCACCTGCCTGGTCGGCTGTGTCCTCGGCGTCCTCGCCGGAATCTGGGGCGTGATGCCAGGTATCGACCTAATCTTCACCACCTTCTACACCATGCCCGCCCTGCACGCATCGGGCTATGCCGGCAACGTCGTCGTCGCGTGCGTCCTCGCGTTCATCTTCGGCATCGTGGCGACGATCGTTTCCGTCCGCAAGCCGCTGCGACAGAGCCCGGCCGCAGCGATGCGCCCGAAACCACCGCGTTCGACCAGGCCGATCCTGATGGAAAAGGTGAGCTGGCTGTGGTCGCGGATGTCGTTCGGGTCCAAGATCGTGTGGAGAAACCTGTTCCTGAACAAAGGCCGCGCCGCCCTATCCTCGGTCGGCATCATCGGGTGTGTCGGATTGCTGCTGGCGTCGTTCTCCTTCCTGGACTCCATCGATTCCGTGCTCGGGAGCAGGTTTTACCAGGCCAACCAGTACGATGTCGCCGTCACACTGAACAGTCCGGTCGCGACGGGAACGGCCTTTCCGCTCAGCCAGTCCGACATCACGTCGGCGGAACCAGCCGGGAGTCTGCCCGCCACCTTCGACACCGGTACGCAGGTGATCTCCACCACTGTGACAGCGCTTGACACCGGGTCAACGGCCCTGGCGCTGTACGACGGTCACAATGCACGAGTGGCGATCCCGTCAGATGGGGTGATCATCCCCCAGTTGTACGCGAACACGTACCACTTAGCGGTCGGCGACACCATGGACCTCACGCTGACTCCGATCAGTGGTACCCCCACTCCCGTCAAGCTCCACGTGTCCGGGATCGCGATGCAGTACCTCGAACAGAACATCTACACCTCATTCACATACCTGACCGCGATCGGTGTCGCGATGCCCGTGTCGACGTACTATCTCACTGTGACAAGCGGAAATGCGAGTACCGTGGCCACTACTCTCAGCCGAAACCCAGACGTCGCCTCGGCCATGACCATCACCGACCTGGCCAACGCCTGGTCTTCGGACCTGACCATCATGAACTCGATGGTGTGGATCATGATCGCGGCGTCGGCCGTCCTCGCTCTGACTGTCGTGTACAACATCAGTGCCATCAATATCCTCGAACGACAACGAGACATTGCCACTGTCAAGGTGATGGGTTATCACCGCCGGGAAGTCAACCGCCTGGTCTTCCGCGAAAACCTGCTCATCACAGCCTTCGGGACGATCCTCGGCCTGCCCGTTGGCGTGGGCATGCTCTGGGCGATCATCCAGGCCGTCGTCTCGAACACGATGATGGTCCCCATGGTGATCTCGCCCTTGTCAGTCGTGTACGCGATCGTCCTCGGGTTCGCCTTCACCATCCTCGCCAACCAGATGTTGCGGGGCAAGATCGGCCGCATCGACATGGTCGAGTCCCTGAAATCCGTCGAATGACGTGGCGTGAGAAGAACCGGGAGACCTGATCAGAACCCTTCGGGAAGATGCGGCAGGTACGGCGCGGCCAACGCGTCTAGTTCGTCGTCGGTCAAGGTGAGGTCCACTGATGCGATGGCGTCCTGCAGGTGCTCTGGCTTCGTCACCCCGACAATGGGGGCTGTCACGGGGGACTGCTGGCGTACCCAGGCCAGACCGACCTGCGCCATAGAGACCTGACGTTGGGCGGCGATGGAGGCCACTGTGCCCACGATCGTCAGGTCGCCTTGTTCCTGCTGGTGGTAGAGCCTCGTGCCGAACTCATCCGATTCGGTACGCCGAGTGGTCGTTCCCCAGGGGCGCGTCAGACGCCCGCGGGCCAGGGGACTCCACGGGATGACGCCAACCCCCTGGTCGACGCAGAAGGGCAGCATTTCGCGCTCCTCCTCTCGCATCAACAAGTTGTAATGGTCCTGCATTGAGATGAACCTCGTCCACCCGCCCAGGTCGGCGGTGTATTGCATCTGGGCGAACTGCCAGGCGTACATTGAGGACGCCCCGATGTAGCGGACCTTGCCCGCCTTGACGATGTCGTGCAGCGCTTCCATCGTCTCCTCGACAGGTACGGTGGGGTCGAAGCGGTGAATCTGATACAGGTCGATGTGGTCGACACCGAGGCGGCGCAGGCTGGCGTCGACCGCCTGCATGATGTGGACCCGCGACAGACCTTGGCCGTGCGGTCCTGGATACATCCGCCCATTGACCTTGGTCGCGATGACCACTTCGTCGCGGCGGGCGAAATCACGCAGAGCCCGTCCTGTGAACTCTTCGCTGGAGCCAACGGAGTAAACGTCAGCGGTGTCGAACGTGGTGATGCCAGCTTCGAGCGCCTGGCGGATCAAGGCCCGACTCCCCTCCTCAGGCAAACTCCACTTGTGATTGCCATGGGCAGACTCGCCGAAACTCATGCATCCCAAGATGACTTCCGATACACGCAAACCACTAGTGCCTAACTGCACATACTCCATCAGGAACTCCTCCCACAACTCCGCGGCCAAGGCAGCCGACGGTACGGATTCCACATTACTCCTGCACACCGACACAGATGTGGGCGTGGCTGCATCAACTCGGCTTGGGCTCGGGGCCAGGTGCTGGCTTCGGTGATGTGGCAGGCCTTGCGGCTCTGCGACCGGCGATGGTGGCGGCGGCTATGGTCAAGAGGGCTCCGAGAAGGAGGGCGGAGTCTTCGCCTGGGTGGAGGATGCCTAATTGGTCACCGAGGGTGGCGGCGGCTACGGGGACTCCGAGTTGAGCGGCGGAGAGGACGCCGTAGGACAGGGGTTGTTTGTTGAAGATGGTGGCGGCGTGGGCGACGATAGCTCCGGCGGCCAGCACCACCCCAAGGAGGATCATTTGGGGGTACGTAGACAAGGCCCGCAAGTTCAGTGAGGCCCCGAGCCAGACGAAGAAGATCGGGCCGAAGAGGCCCTCGGTGAGGGCGAACAACTGGCGGGCCAGGCGGCGGGGCTGGCCGACGACGGCGAGGGCTAGGCCCAGACAGAAGCCGGCGAGCATGATGGACACGCCGCCAACTTGGGCCAATGCTGCCATGAGGAGCAGGATGAGGAGGCTGATCCGTAGTTCTAGGGCAAATTCACGTTGCTCTGACCTGCGATGGACCTTCATGCGCCACCCGCGCTTCTCGCTCAGCCAGAAGGCCAGGGTGACGACGACTCCGCAACCGATGACGGCAGCCGCCCCGAGACCCACATGAAGCGCGTTGCCGGGGTCGAGGGCCAGTGGGAGGGCCACGATGCACACGGCGTCGGCGATGGCGACCTGGGGCAACATCGCCAGCATCGCGGGGCCGGACAGTTTCAAGGACTCGGTCATCGGGAGGATCACAGCGGCTGAGGACGACACAAACAACACTGCATACAACCCGACATGGCGGGTACCGAAGACAGTCGAGACGATCAGGGCCAGGACGATGCCGAGCACCACCACAATCAATAGCCGTACCAGGGCCGTACGAGCGCCGGTACGAAGAGCCTTGTCTCGTACTGGCACATGCGACCCAGCAACGAACATCACCATGGCGAAGCCCATGTTGGCCAGGAATGAGAAGGTCGGCTCAGTCGGATTGACCCACTGGAAACCGGTATGTCCGATCAGTACACCAGCGGCCAACTCCCCCACCACGACCGGCACACGCCAGGAATTCGACCACCCCAGCAGGGGGCCGAGCAGTCCAACTGCGACGATAAGCGCCAGGAGTGCGAAGGTCATCTCAGCCACCGCTCACTATGACCGATGCGGCCAGGATCGATACGCGCGCGCCTGGCTCAGGAGACTCGTTCGGCCACACCGCGGACGAAGGCCGCCTGGCCGACATGCTGGAAGGAGTCGTTGAGGACGCTGACCAGGCGTACAGATAAAGTCACGGGCGGAGTCCAGCGGGTGTCCACCACGCGGTCGAGGTCCTCGTCGGTCAGGGTGCCCAGCAATTCCACAGTCTTTTTCCACGTTGCTTCGTGATAGCCGCGAAGCAGGTCCGCGCTGAGTTTGTCACATTCGCCGACCTGTTGGGTCGTGTGGCCGTACCCATGCTCGGCGACGCCGTACGGCAAAGCGAACTTGTCATACCAGCCTTGCGAGGTCCAGACCTGTTCGGTGGAGAAAGCCGACGCCAGGTGGTCGTCCTGCACCCGGGTCATGTGCCAGATGAGCCATGCGATCGTGTTGGCATCCGGGTCCACACGTGCCTTCAGCACCTGAGGAGTCACGTGGTCCAGAACCCTGTCTACGTTCTCATGAACCCGTCCGTACGCATCAATCAGTACGTCTACCGCTCGCATTTTTCACTCTCCTTCGTGGTGACCCATCGAAGCGACGGGGCATGGCCGCCGCCCGCCGATGAGGATCTACTTGTGGCCACGATGATACCGCTGGGCTATGGTCATGATCCGAGATTTCATGAATCAGAAACACGAATCCACCGATCACCGATGTCGCGAACGTACCCATCTGGAAACGCACAACACCGGTGAACCGGTGGATTCGGCATGACCTGACTCAGTTGAGGTTGTTGTCAGCCAGCCAGTCGTGGGCGATGGTGGAGGCCGGGACCTGATCGTTGACGCTGCGGGCGTTCATCGCGATGAGGGCGTCGGGGGTCAGCAGCGCGTCGATCTTATTGAGGATCCCGGCGGCTGTGTCGTCGACCTTGTCACTGACCAGGGGCACGACGTGGGAACTCAAGAAGAGGCCTTTGTCGTCTGTCAGGGTGACCAGGTTGTCGGCAGCGATCGACGGGTCAGAGGTGTAGATGATCGCCAACTGGATCTGATTGTCCTGCAATGCCTTGACGGTGAGGGGGCCACCGCCGTCCTGGATGGGCGTGAAGCCCACGGAGACACCGTAGGTTTTCAGCAGGCCATCGGGACCGTTCGGACGGGTCTGCGCCTCCGCATTGGCTCCCATGGTCATCGGATCGGTGACCTTGGACAGATCGTCGATCGTAGTCAGCCCCCACTTGTTAGCGAAGTCCTGGGTGACCACGTACGAATCCTGGTCGGTGGCGGGAGCCTCATTCAAGACCCGCAAGCCGTCGGGAACGGCAGCTTGAAGAGCGGAATACACATCGGCATCCAGGGTCACGGTGGCGTCGGGTTGCCAATACTGCAACAGCGGTCCGGTGTACTCGGGGAACACGTCGATCCCTCCGGACTGAATCTCAGGCAGGTAGACCTCCCGCTGGCCGATGTCGAATTGACGGTCAACCGTGTACCCGGCGTTTTCAAGGCCTTGGGCATAGACTTCGGCGATGATGTCGCTGGAGTAGTACGCCTGGGAGCCGATCACGAGCGTGGGCTTCGAGTCACTTCCGCTGCCCGAAGACGACGGAGTGTTGCTCGAACACGCGGCAAGACTGAAGGTGGCGAAGACTGCCAATCCAGCAGCCATGATCATAGTTCGACGGAACATGTGTTTCCTCTCTCATGTGTGGAGTTGCGTACGTCGCGAACTTCTCGGGTTGGTGACACGAATCTTCACCCACCTTTGGATCGCGGCGAGGACAACTTCCAGAATCAAGGCAAGAGCGATGACGAGCAGTGCTCCGCCAAGCATTTCGGCGTAATTATGGGCTTCCAACCCATGGAACAGATAGCGTCCCAGCCCATTGTCGGCAATGTACGCAGCCAGTGTCGCAGTGGCGACCACCTGCAGGGTCGCGGCCCGGATCCCACCGATGATGACCGGGGCGCCCAGTGGTATTTCCACCTGGAGGATGATGCGCAGTTCGCTCATCCCGATGGCTCGCGCAGCGTCGGGAACGGCGGGGTCGATCGCCTGGATCCCCGCGTACGCACCGGCCAGAGCCGACGGAATGGCCAAGATAACCAAGGCCAGGATCGGTGCCTTCAGCCCGATGCCCCACATCAATCCGAAAAGAGTCAAGAGTCCGAGTGTGGGAATGGCGCGGGCGGCCCCGGCCACCGCGCCCACCACACCTGAGCCCCGATGAGTGTGACCGACCAGGATCCCGATCGGCAGAGAGATCACCAAAGCCAGTCCCACCACGATCCCGGTTGTGATCAAATGTTGGGCCAGCCGTGTGGGGATTCCCGTGCTCCCCCTCCACTCGGCGGAATTGGCCAGCCACCCGAAGGCGGCGCTGATGTAGTTCATGCCAGAGCACTCCGGGGTCGTGCGGTGACCCGAGCAGACTTGGTCCGGCGATGCCGTCTCGCAGCCCAGGGAGTCAGCAACCGGCCGGCCACCATGACCAGCCCGTCAAGGATGACTGCCAACAACGCTGTGGCGATGACCCCCGTCGCAACCTCGGCGGCGATTCCGCGCTGGAACCCATTGGTCAGCAACCACCCCAGGCCCGACTGACCGACCAGTGCGCCCACGGTCACCAGACTGACTGTGCTGACGGTCATCACGCGGATTCCCGACACGAGCACCGGCACAGCCAGGGGCAGGTCCACCCGCCAGAAGACGCTGGTTCCCGAGTGGCCCATGGCGACGGCGGCATCATGCACGTTCTTGTCGACCGCGGCGAACGCATCGGCAGAGGTACGGACCAACAGCGCCACCCCGTACACCGTCAAGGCAATCGTCATTGTCCACATTGATCGGGCTGACAAGCCGGTGAGCACCAGGATGGCGATGATGAGCGGCAACGACGGGATGGCGTACAGCATGGAGGCGATGCCGAGCACGGGACCGCCGATTAGCCGCCGCTTGTGGGCGAGCCGCCCGATGGGCACGGCGATGATGACACTGAGAACGATTGCTGGTATGGACAATGTCACATGATCAGCCACCAGCCCTGGAATCTCCTGCCAGTTGTTCCTCAGCCACTTCATGACAGAATCCCCACTGGTCGTCCGGCCTGGTCCACGGCCACGGTTCGCCCACCGACCTGGTGTGTCGTCAGCATCCGGCCCTCTTGATTGGCTCCCACGAAAGTCCTCACGAAGTCGTCCGCGGGTTCGGCCAGGATCTCAGCAGCCTGCCCGCGTTGGGCTACCACGGCATGTTCGCGCAAGACGACGACTTCGTCGGCCAGCCGGAACGCCTCGTCGACGTCATGGGTGACGAACAAGATAGTCTTCCCCAGCTCAGCCTGGAGTCGCAACAACTCATCCTGCAATTCCCGGCGCACGATCGGGTCGACCGCCCCGAAGGGTTCGTCCATCAACAAGATATTCGGATCGGCCGCCAACGCCCGCGCGACCCCGACGCGCTGCTGCTGTCCCCCTGACAGTTCGAACGGATAACGCTTCCCGAGCGCAGCGCTCAGCCCCACGCGTTCAAGCAATCCCAGTGCGGCGGTGCGGGCCTGCTTACGCGAAACCCCGTTGAGCATGGGCACAGTGGCGACATTGTCCAGCACCGACCGATGTGGCAGCAGCCCGCCCTGCTGCATGACGTACCCGATCGATCTCCTCAGCGCCACCGCGCGACTTCGGGATATGTCCTCGCCGTCGATCAACACCTTGCCAGAGGTAGGATCCACCATCCGGTTGACCATCCGCAGCAGCGTGGTCTTCCCGGATCCCGACGAACCCACCAACACGACAGTACGGTGGGATTCGACGACGAGTGAGAAATCCGCGACAGCTGTTGTACCACCATCGTAAACTTTGGACACCTGCTGGAATTCGATCATGGACCTCACCTCCAACCTGGACAGGTGGTTTTCCATAACACCTCAGGACACAATCAACACAAAGCCGATCGTCATAGCGGTTCTACCCTGGCCACGTCACACCCGATATCAACCACACTTAGCGCAGTCGAGACTACCGACCGACACTTTGGGTGATTCATGGTCTCGTATATTGGAAAAAATACGACCGAGTCCCCATCATGTGCTTGTGACACCGGGCAAACCTCGAATTCGCCAGGACGAACCCGATCACCAGGGCCCGGTGAGCCCCGGTGATTGAGTGGTTGAATCAGCGATCAGATTCTCCCGATTCAGTGCCCGGACCTGGTTCAGGATCCTGGTCAACCGCCGGATGATCGCCCGGCGAAGAATCAGTCTGGTCCGGTGAAATGGCACCGGGAGAATCCGGAATCGGGGAAGAGGATTCTTCCCCGCCGGCAAGAGCAGGGGCCTGCTGCGCAAGCACATCTGTTGCTGTGGGAGGCGCCGCCAACCCTTGCCCGGCTGAGGCGATGTACTGTTGTGGTGCTTGTGGGCTGTCAGGCGCAGGGAGGGGCAACTGACCGGGACGTCCAGCCCGGACGGTCTTTCCGTGCTTGCGTGCGGACACGATCAACCAGGCCAGGCTCGCGAGGAACAACACGCCGCAGCCGGCGACAACGCCAGTCTCCCAGGCTTGCCAGGTGGCCTTCACGGGTGCTGTCGTGTACAGACCGCCGGGACGATTACCGCCCTGGAAGCCGCCGTTCGGCATGCCGCCTTGTCCTCCATTGCCGTAACCACCGTAGCCACCGCCGTAACCACCGCCGCCCTGTGATCCGTCGGTCGACTGGCCACTCGGGACATCGGTCGGGAAATCAGTCGGAACATCAGTCGGGACGCCACCCGGGTACTGCCCGCCTGAACCGTCTGTCGGGTAATCGGTGGGCCGCCCGCTCGGAAAGTTAGTGGGCCGCCCACTCCCATAGCCATTGGGCCTGCCGCTCGGATAGCCGCTCGGGCGTTCGCCAGTGGGGAACCCGCTGGGCCTGACACCGGTGTATCCGCCGCCTGGACGTTGTCCGGGTCCGGCGGGAGTGGCGGCATGTCCCGAGTTCGCCGCGTACGCGACTGTCGCCGCGATTCCGCCCAGGGACAAGACCATGACGACGATCGACACGATGAGTGGTACGGGCCAAGACAGCCAGTGACGTGTTTGCGTGCCGCCTGCTGGTGGCACGGAACCGGTCGGAACGGACGCGTCGGGCATGGGCGCCGGCATCGGGGTTGGCTCATTGTGGCTCATCACAGCCTCCTCAGACCTTGATTGACTGGGCCACACCTGCCTGCATGACCACCGGGCCGAATCCTGCGCCGGAGGTCTCAGTGAGAAATCGTGTCGGATTCAAGCTGTCCCCACCTTAGGGACACCCGACTCAGATCATCCTAAGAAATAGCTTGCATGACGTGGTCAGTACCGCCACACACCTGTACAAGACGAGAAAAAACTCAACGGGCAGCCCGCGACAACCCCGTCACCGACCGACAAGGCAACGTCATGGTGAAGACGGTCTTCCCCCCTGAACTTCGTACCTGAATCTGTCCATGATGCTGTTCGGCGACAGACTTGACGATGGACAGCCCAATCCCATGGTTACCCCCGGGCCCTTTGTAGAACCGTTCGAAAATGTGTGGCAGGTCCTCGGGGCCGATCCCCGGTCCGTCGTCGCTGACCTCCACTCGTACTGTGGCATTGTCACTGGTGCAAGACAGGGTGATCTCACTGCGGGCGTAGCGCACGGCGTTGGAGACCAGGTTGGAAAAAGCCCGATGCAAGGTCTTGTCATTGCCGGGGATGGAGGGTAGCTTGTCGTCGAAATCGAGCGTGAAGGTCAGGTTCTTCTCCGCTGCCAGACTGCGTTGCTCATCGGCCACGCTGACCAGAATCTCCCGCACATCGCAGGCGACCACGTTCTGCTCGTTAGTGATGTTGTCGATCCGCGACACGGACAGCAAGTCCTCCACCATCCCGGACAGCCGGTCCGTTTCGCTCAAGATCGTCTTGCTCGCCGCGCCGGGATCCATGATTCCGTACGCGATCCCCTCGGCATAGCAGGTGATCGACATCAGGGGTGTCCGCAACTCATGAGACGCATTCTGAAAGAAGGTCTTTTGCTCCTTGTCGTATGACTCCAACTGGTTGGCGGTGTGGTTCATACTATTAGCCAGCGACGCCAGTTCCTGATCATGGAAGGTCTCCGTACACGGTGTGAAATCGCCTTTCCCGATGCGCTGGGAGAAGCTGGTCAGGCTCGCCAAAGGTCGCGTCATGCGCTGCGCCACGACGATCGTCGCACCGAACGTGATCGCGACCGCCGCCAACATGATCAGAACCAGGAAAAAATTGACCCGGCTGGCGAAATTCATGATCCCCGTCACGTCGACATAGAACACCAGAAATTGCGAGTTCTCCTCATCCGGCACGCACCTGATGAAGTACGACCCCGTGTCCGTGTTGACCAGGCGGTTGACGGTGCTCGCCAACTGCACCCCCGACACTTTCATGTAGTCGGCGATCCTCTGGGCGGTCACCACCTCAGCGGTCGAGGCATTGTTCGGAACAGTCGTGGAGAATCCGGCATCCACCATGAACACCGCCGGACGGATATTCAACTGGCCAGGAGAGGCCTGGCTGAGATCGGGGATCGATACGATGGTCTCGGGCTGCCCGGTGGTGGGGTTACGAATCGTGGAGGCCGTCGACAACTGGCTGGTCGACGTTGAACTGATGTAGTTGTTGACCAGCACATTGAAGACCACGATGATGCTGATGAAGACGGCGAGCATGACGGTTGTCAGGACGACAAGTAAACGGCTGCGCATACTCATGAGCTGGCGCCTGGCCCGCAGCTCGCGCCATCGCCCCCGTACGCTTGTCGGCTGGGGCTGCCTGGATGGGCGAGCCTGACCTTCCCGCGTCACGTCAGTCATCGCGTTCACTGTCCTGACCGCGCGCAGTTGCCTTGCCCCAAGCACTCATGCTCAACCGGAACCCGGAGCCCCACAAGGCCTCCACCGACACGGAGCTCACCGCGAGTTTCTTCCTCAACCGTTTGACCGTCTCCTCCGCGGTCCGCATCTCGACGCCGGTGTCCATGCCCCACAGAGCCTTCAGCACCTCTTCGCGTGAGACGACCTGGTCAGGGCGTTCCATCAGGAAACAGAGCAGGTTAAATTCGTTCGAACTGACACTGACATCGGCCTCACGACAGGAGACAGTCCGATTGTCCTTGTCCACCGCGAGGTCCCCGTACGCCAATCTCCCCTTGGGCGGCAGACCAGTAACTACCGTTTGCCTATCCAACTCCATTCGCCGGAAGATCGCCTTGATCTTCATCAAGAGTGCCATCGGTGAAAAGGGTTTCGTGAGATAGTCGTCAGCGCCGATGCTCAAGCCGGTGGCGTAGTCGAGGTCCGAGTCGCGCGCGGTCAACATGATGATTGGCACAACACTGATCTCGCGCAACGCTTTGCAGATTTTGAATCCGTTGGAGCCGGGCATCATCACGTCGAGGACGACCAGATCGCAAGGGTCCTGGGTGAAATGGTCGAACAGCAAATCGCCGTTGTCGAATCCGCTCACGAGGTACCCGCCGTTCTCCAGGAAGGTCTGGATGGCCTGCCGGATGTTGGTCTCGTCGTCGGCGACATAGATTCGCCGTTTCTGTGTTGCCATATGTCAACCCCCTGCCGTCCTGCCTACTGATTGATCAGTTCGACCAACTCATGGATGAGGTACATCCGCTCGTCGAGTTCGTGAATTTTCTCAGCGCAGGCCTGGAGTTCCTGGCTGAGGTGGTCAGGGATCTCGCCACTGTACTTGTAGCGGACCTTGTGCTCCAGGGTCGCCCAGAAATCCATCGCAGCAGTACGAATCTGAATCTCCACCGGACACGACTGATCGCCGAACAACCCCCCGGGAGTCACCCGGACAACGAGATGATAACTGCGGTAACCGCTGGGTTTGGGCGAGGTGATGTAATCTTTCTCGGCGATCACCTCATGGTCGGACTCGGCCTTGATCAACGATGCGATCTCGTTGACATTCTCCGAGTACGAGCAGATGACCCGCGCACCGGCGATATCCGAGAGATTCTCGACCGTGGATTCAACTGTCAAGGGCAGCCCTCGCAAACTCAGCTTCTGGGCGATGGAGTCCACCGACTTGACCCGAGTCTTGATCAGCTCAATGGGATTACTGTCTGACAGGGCGGAATAATACCGGTTGAGATTGCTCAGCTGGGTCTCGATCACCGTCAGCGCACATGAGTATAAAACTAGGTTTTTTCTCAAACGAGCGGCTTCCTCAGGCTGGAACCGCGGGTGCGGGTCGTGCGGATTCATCCTCGTCTCCTCTACAACCGTGTCGAACACCGGGATCCCTTCATCAGTCATTGCCGCGGATGCAGGTGCAACCTGGTGTCGCACCACCATTCTATTGTTGTCACGCTGGCTCAGAATCCTCTAAGCACATCTTGGGTCGCCGAAGAACGCGTCCCGTGGCGCAACAAACACCGTCTGAGCGTCACACCTCAGTTTTGGCACGTTTTCCCAAGGCTTGGGGCAGGCGTCCGAAAGCATAATACGCGGCGCAGGCCCCTTCAGGGGAGACCATACAGGTGCCGATGGGGTTCTCCGGGGTGCACCCGGTCCCGAAAACCTTGCACTGCCAGGGCTTGATCTGTCCAGTGAGAACCAACCCGCACTGACACGCCGGATGGTCGTCCACTCGTGCTCCGGGCAACTCGAAATGTTTCTCGGCGTCGAAGCGGGCAAACTCATCCGACAGCCGGTAGCCCGACCCGGGAATCCAGCCCAGGCCGCGCCATTCGAAGGTGTCGCGAGGGGTGAACACCTCGGACAAGAGCCGTTGTGCTTCGAGGTTGCCTTCCGGGCGTACGACACGGGCGTACTGGTTCTCGACTTCGCAACGACCCTCGGCATACTGGGCCAGGAGCATGGCAACAGCTTGCAAGATGTCTAGGGGTTCGAATCCGGTGACGACGATCGGGATGTGGAATTGCTCGGGTATGAAGCGGAAATGGTCCGAACCGACGACAGCGGAGACGTGTCCCGGCCCGATCAGACCGTCGAGCATGACGTTGTTGGTTTCGAGGATCGCCTGGACGGGTGGGTTGATCAGGACGTGATTACAGAAGACGAAGAAGTTGTCGACACCAGTCGATCCAGCGTGCGAGAGGGCCATCGCGGTGGAAGGCGCTGTCGTTTCGAAGCCGACGGCGAAAAAGACCACTTCGCGATCAGGGTTCTCGCGCGCGATTTTAACCGCGTCCAAGGGGGAATAGACGAAACGCACGTCGGCGCCGCGGGCCTGGGCCTGGAGCAGGCTGCCCTCAGTGCCGGGGACGCGCATCATGTCGCCGAAAGTGGTGAAGATCACGCCGGGACGATGGGCCAGCCAGACCGCGTCATCGACCCGTCCGCGCGGGATCACGCAGACCGGGCAGCCCGGGCCATGGACGAATTCGACCTCTTCAGGTAATAGATGTTCCAGTCCGTGGCGGTAGATAGTGTGGGTGTGGCCGCCGCAGACCTCCATGAACTTCCAGTGGCGACCGAGTTGACCGGCCAACGCGTGGATACTGGCGATCAGTTCCTTGGCGGCAACGGGATCGCGGAACTCATCGACGTACTTCATCGGATGGCCGTCTGGGAGAAGGCGTCGATTTCGTCGTTCCAGGTTTGGCCGAGTTTCTTGATCTGGTCCAGGGTGAGGGCGGCCTCATGGGCGTCGATCTTGGACAGGGCAAATCCGACGTGGATGAGCACCCAGTCGCCGACGCTCACGCCTTCATCCTTGAGCAGGCCGACCGACACCTCGCGTTCGACGCCATTGACCGACACGGTGGCCAGGTCGTCGTCAGCCAGTGCGATGACTTCTCCAGGTATTCCTAAGCACATGGTGCCCTCCTAACAAATCCTCGGCAGGGGGTCGGTCACCAACATATCCACCAAGCGTGTGCCGCCGAAGGGATTGCGCACCCCGACCATGCCGGGCAAATCGGAGACAATCTCCCCGATGATGGCCGCTTGTCCGGCGCCGGCGGCTCGCAGGGCCTTCACCCCCGCGTCCGCGGCCCCTTCCGCCACGACCGAAACAAAACACCCCTCGTTGGCGACATACAGCGGATCGATGCCGAGCATGTCGCAGGCGCCGCGCACGTCAGGGGCCACGGCGATGGCCTCCTCGTCCAGCATGACGCCAAGATCGGTGTCGCGGGCCAGTTCGTTAGCCACCGTGCCCAGTCCCCCACGCGTCGGGTCGCGCATCCACTTGACGGCGAGCGGGTCGACTGCGCCGAATAGGGCTTCGACCAGGCCATTCACAGGAGCAGAGTCTGATGCGATCGAGGCATTGAGCGCTAGATTGCCCCGCGCGATCATCACCGCCATCCCGTGAGCGGCAATGGGCCCGGACAAGATGACACGGTCTCCCGTACGAACCTGAGCGGCGCCCAACTGCCTTTCCGACGGCACAACGCCAATGCCAGCGGTGTTGATGAAAACCTGGTCGGCCGCACCACGAGGAACAACCTTGGTGTCGCCTGTGACGATCCGTACTCCTGCCTGATCGGCGGTACGACGCATGTCAGCAGCAATGGCCCGCAACTCGTCGATGGCCAGGCCCTCCTCCAGAACGAACCCAGCCGACAACCACTTGGGCACTGCACCGCTGACTGCCAGGTCGTTGACAGTACCATTGACCGCCAGTTCCCCGATACTCGCCCCCGGAAACCGGATCGGCTGGACGACATAAGAATCCGTGGTGAACGCGATGCGCCCGGCAGTCACATCCATGACCGCAGCATCCAGCAATTCCCCCGCAGACTCGCTGGAGAAAGCATCGATGAAAACGTCGCGGATGAGTGCCGCCGCCGCTTTCCCCCCAGACCCGTGCGCCAAAGTCACCTGGTCATCGGTCAGCTTCGCCCGACGACTGCGAGCACGGTCGATCTGCTGCAGCGCATCTTCCTCAGTCCTCATCAATCACCCTTCTCGGTCACGAGAGTCTAGCATTCGTCATCGTCGCCATACTAGGGTCACACAATATTCAGATATATAACCCTGAATGTGTCGCCAGTGCTGCGGTGTCGTACTGGCGCAATAGACTTCTGATGCGAAGCAGGCAGGCATGAAAACAACGGGAATCTGCCCGTCAGGCGCTGAGAGAGTGAGGAAGCATGCATGAGCTATCCCTCTGCCAGTCGATCAGCAAGATCGTCCACCGCGGGGCGGCCGGCAGGAAGGTGGCGGTCGTCGAACTGGACGTGGGCCACCTGCGCCAAGTCGTCCCCGAAAGCCTGGTCCACTGTTGGTCTCTCGTCAGCCAGGGCACTGATCTGGAAGGCAGCCGACTCGACATACGATGGATTCCCACAGTCTTGGTGTGCCGCGAATGCGGTGGTCAGACACAGGTCGAAGACCTCCCACTGTTTCGATGCAGTTCTTGCTCCAGTACGTCAGTGGACATCGTCAGCGGGGAAGAATTCATGGTCCGGGCCCTGGTGTTGGAAGACACAATGGCAGGTCCGGAATAGACCTGTTATTCGTGCCGATCCTGAGGTATCGTTGACGTATTACCTAGATAGCCCGTGAAAGTGATACTGCTTGGTCGCAGTTCTTTGACGGGGACACCGAGCCAGTTCCAACTCGGCTCACGTGTTAACATTGTCATTTTTCTGTTCTAGCGAAAGGCT
>WREX01000029.1 GCA_009779115.1 Propionibacteriaceae bacterium | reverse complement strand
TCGGCGCGCTTGAATCGAGGCCATAGCTGTCAACCGGCGACCCCTGAGCACCATCCGAACCCGACGAAGCTGTACCCGTACCCGAACCACCGCCACTCGGCGCGCTTGAATCGAGGCCATAGCCGTCAACCGGCGACCCCTGAGCACCATCCGAACCCGACGAAGCTGTACCCGTCCCCGAAACACCGCCACTCGGCGCGCTTGAATCGAGGCCATAGCTGTCAACCGGCGACCCCTGAGCACCATCCGAACCCGACACATCACCAGCAGTACCACTGTCATCTGAAGCAGGCTGCGAAGCCTGATCGTCGTTGTTATCGGCTGGTGGTTGCGAAGTCTGATCCGACGGGGTCGGATCCGAAGAAGTCTGGTTCTGCGCCAACCCCAATAGGGTCTGGCCTTGCTGGACCAATGCCTGACCCTGTCGCACCAGCACCTGACCTGTAGTCGAGAAACCACGTTGAATATAAGTCTGGCCTTGCTGGATCAAACTCTGGCCTTGCTGGACCAATGCCTGACCCTGCTGTGTTTTGGCCTGGTTCGACGGTGACTGAGACTGGGTTGGCGTCGACCCCGTCGAACTCTGAGTCTGGCTCGACGGAACCGAGTGACTGTTGAGATGATTCTGCGTCTGAACGATCTGACCCCTTTGACCCGCAAGAGTCTGAATCAGTTGTACAGTGACACCGTGCTCCGGGGACCTCGGGCCATAGGTGGTCACCACTAGAGTGTTCAGGACAGTCGTTTCACGTACAATGTCAGCAAGTTGCTGGTTTGCCAAGGCTTGTGCCGAGAGAGGGCTCGCATAAGCTGCCGGATTCTGGAGCTTGGCCAGGTCGTGGTAATAGCCGTTGAGGGAGACCCAACCGCTGTTCCACTGAGCAGATCCAGGGATCTGCTTCACGACCCAAGCCCTCATACTCGTGATCTGGTTGTTCTTGGCGGCAATCAGTTGGCCAAGGGAAGCAGACTGGCCGGTCCCGGGTTTGGTACCACTGGTCGTCGGCGTCGCTGTTTGGTTTGACGCTGGTGTGGTGCTGGGAGCCGTCGCAGCAACCGGAGTGGTGGCTGTGGTACCACCCGTCGTTGTGGATGGACTTGTGCCATCCGCCATTGCGACGCTATTTCCCCCAACAAACACGGCAAAGGTAATGCCTGCCAAACTGGCAAGACACTTTGTTAAAATTTTCAGTGATTTATTCATTATTACCCCTCAAATGTTCGCATACGCCAAAACTGGCAACAATTGAACTAGTTAAACAGTTAATTGACCCCTGCAAACCTCGAGGCAATCACAAGACGCACTGCTCCAGGTCGTCTCTTTTTCGACTATAGACCTGCCTTCTTAATAATAACAACACTACGCGTCCACATGATGACCACATCTTCATCCCTTCACCACAAGAGGGTGAAGCGGTGACTGACTGTGAAGATGCCGAACCCGGATCTAGCGATTGCTGGATCCGGGCCATGTCGGCTGAAACCGAGAAGCCTAGCGTGGGTCGGCTGCGGTTGAGCCGACCAGGACGACTACTTGGTCGGGGTCGGCTGAGACGAATGTGACTGAGTCGGTTGAGCCGACTGAGCAGAAGATGGCTGCTGGGCCGGCTGAGTCGACTTCGGTTGCGCCGGTTGTGACGACTGAGACGGCTTCGGTTGGGCTGGCTGCGACGCCGATGGCTGCTGGGCTGGCTGGCTCGGCTTCGGCTGGGCTGGCGCCTGACTCTGCTGTGGTTGACTTGGCTGTTGAACCTTTTGTGGGGCAGCTTGAGTCTGAGTCGAGCCCAGCGAACTCTCGCCCTGTTGGACCATGGCATTGCCCTGTTGCACCAAGACCTGGCCGATCTCTGAGTGTCCCTGCTGAATCATGGCCAGGCCCTGCTCGACCAAGCTTTGGCCCTGCTGGATGCTGGCCAGCCCCTGCTGACCCGACTGACCCGAGGCCGGGGGCAGTGCCTGAAGCAGATTCTGAGGCGATGTCGTCGAGGCCTGGGCCGGGGTCGACGAAGCCGGCTTCCCACTGAGCTGATTCTGCATCTGAGTGATGAGACTGCTCTGGCTTGACAGTGTCTGAATCTGCTGAACGGCGGCGGCGTGCGACTGCGACGTGGAACTCGTCGAGGAGACCACGGTGTTCAGGGCAGCCGTTTCACGAGCGATATCAGCGAGTTTCTGGTTCGCAACGGCCTCGGCAGACTGAGGGGTGGAGTACGCCAGAGGATTCTGGAGCGTGTCCAACTGATGGTAAAGATCGTTCAGAGATGCCCAACCGCTGACCCACTGTGGTGATCCGGGAACCTGGTTTTCCACCGCCGCCTTCAGGCTATTGATCTGATTATTCTTGGCGGCAATCAGCTGGCCGGCAACGGCAGACGGTTGAGTCGGGACAGGCGCGACATCGGTGATCGACGCGGGATCGTGTGCAGCCGTCAGAACCGCCACCTGGGCACTGGAGCCAGTTGCAGCAGGCGGTTTGGGCTTCGTGCTAGCTGGGCTGGGCTTCGGTGAACTCGAGATGGAGTTCGACGTGTCAGCCGAACTACCGGAGGACGAGTCGCCGGATCCCATGGTGTCCAACCGCTTCTGAAGGACGGTGGCGTCATTGGTGTTGTCGGTGGCGAGGGTCGTGAAATGCTGTGCCGCGGCCGTGTACCCTTCACCGGTGGCCGTCGTCGCATAGCCGGTGTTTGCTGTGTTCGTGTCGGTTTCCGCGGCAATGGCATTCTTCAGATTCGTACCCGTGTCTGCATACAGGCCGGCCACGTTGGCGATCTGCCGGAAACTCTCATACCAGTCCACATCCCCGATGGCCATGAGCAGCTGACACAACGGGACATCACCCTGGACGCCGGCTGCCGAGGCCCACTCCATATAAGCAGCGTAGGCGAACGCTTCATTCTCCATGGCGGTGTTGAGATTGGCCAAGGTCGTCGGGTCGCTGGCCTGCGCCGGGCCCTGAGAGATCGAGACTTGCACTGCCCCCGGTCCGGCAGGCATGCTCGCCGGAGCACCGGCAGCCTGCGTGACCACGTCGAGCGCTGACTGGAGAGTCGTCAACCGCGTGTTCACATCGGCAGCCAGCTTGGCGAACAGGGTTGCGGCGGCCGCGTCACCAGCAGCGGAGGCTGCGCTCGCGTACGCGGGGTAGTCCACTGTGCTGACCTGCTGCGCTTGGGCGATCGCGGTCTTCAGATTGTCCTGATCCAACCCCACCAAGCCGATCAATGTGGCGCCGGGGGCGAACTGTTGAGTGAGTTTGGCCTGACCGCTATCCGTGAGCTGCTTCGACGTACTGACATAGCCGGCATTCTGGGCGATTTCGGCATAGTCCTGATACCGCAAGGACGCGAACGCCTCCGAACGCAGCGCCGTCATCACATTCGTGTACGTCTGAGTGGACGCCGGGACAGTGTCATCCGCCATCGCAAGACTGTTTCCCCCGAGCACCATCAAGGCAAGACCCGCCGCACAGGCAAGCCACTTCGTTGTTCCCCTGATCGACGTGTTCATCATTCGCCTCTCTTTCGTTCGCACAAGCCATTTTACTGACTAACAATTGAACTATGTCAATAGTTTAATTGACCTCCGCAAACCTAGAGGCAATCGTAAGATCTACGTTTACGTTCATCACGTCCCTCAGCGACTATAGACCTATTTTTGGGGTCGTGGCAATAATGAGCGTCCACATAATGAACACACCAGCATCCTGCCACTGACGGCACATTCACACCGGGGAACTCATCCCATAGGCCTGAAAGAACTGACAACCCTGAAGGCCTGGACTCCTCTTCTTAGAACCCGTCGAAGTCCTCAAAGTCACCGTAATCCGAGTAATCTGGCTGCTCTTGCGTCGCCTGCTGCACCTGCACTTGCTGCTGCGGCGGCGTGTCCTGCTGAACCGGCTGCTGCGGAGCGTCCTGCTGATCCGGCTGCGGCCTCTCCGGCGAACTGTCCGGCGGAACCTGCACATCCGACTGCGGCTGCCCCGGATTGTCCGGATTCTCCACCGGCTGCACATCCGGCTGAACCGGCTGCTGCGGAGTGTCCTGCTGATCCGGCTGCGGCTTCTCCGGCGAACTGTCCGGCGGAACCTGCACATCCGACTGCGGCTGCCCCGGATTGTCTGCATTCTCCACCGGCTGCACATCCTGCTGAACCGGCTGCGGCCTCTCCGGCGAACTGTCCGGCGGAACCTGCACATCCGACTGCGGCTGCCCCGGATTGTCCGCATTCTCATCCGGCTGCGCATCCTGCTCAACCGGCTGCGGCTTCTGCGGATTATCCGGCGGAACCTGCACATCCGACTGCGGCTGCCCCGGATTATCCGCATTCTCATCCGGCTGCACATCCTGCTGAACCGGCTGCGCATCCTGCTGAACCGGCTGCGGCTTCTGCGGATTGTCCTGCGGAACCGACTGAGGCTGATCGGACTGGGGCTGATCGGACTGGGGCTGATCGGACTGAGGCTGATCGGACTGGGGCTGACCTGGGTTGAGCAGACCCTGGCCCTGTTGGACCAATGCATTGCCCTGGTCTACGAGAATCTGGCCCAGTTCCGACTGTCCATCCTGGATGAGACTTTGGCCCTGCTCGATCAAGGTCTGGCCTTGTTCGGTGAGCGCCTGAATCTGCTGGTTCAGCGACGACTGAGCAGAACTCTGATCCGTCACCGTCGAACCCTGAGACTCACTGGAGCCCGACCCGGTCGAGTCCTGGGTCTCAGTTGAAGGAACCGATTGCCCACCGATCTGATCCTGCAGGTCAGTGATGAGACTGCTCTGGTCGGCAAGGGCCTGGATCTGAAGCACGGCGGCGGTGCCCACCTTTGATGTGGGAGTGGTGGTAGTGAGGAGGGTGTTCAGCATGGCTTTTTCACGAGCGATATCAGCGAGTTTCTGGTTCGCGACATCTTGTGCTGTTTGAAGGGCTGCGTACGCCAACGGATCCTGGAGCTTGTCCACGTCGTGGTAGAGGTTGTTGAGTGCGGTCCAGCCGCTCGTCCACTCTTGTGATCCAGGGGTCTGCTGGATGACCCAAGAGGTGAGAGTCAAGATCTGGCTGTTCTTGTCAGCAACCTGTTGGGCGACTGTATCAGGTTGGCTGGTCTGAACCGGATTCGCAGGGGAAATCGTCACGGGGTTGAGGTCAGTCGTCAGAACTGGCACCGGGATCGTTGCTCTACCGGCTCCCGAACCAGCCGCAGGTAGTGATGGCTTCGCAGCCGCCGGGGTGGACACACTGGGCTTGGTGGCAGCCGGGGTTGACGTTGTCGATGTCGCAGTGGAGGTCGTCGTGCCAGCGGTGGTGCTGGACGAGTCATTGCTGGAGACCAAGGCGTCGTACCGCTGCTGAAGTAGCGAGGCGTTGTTGGTGTCGTCAGCAGCGAGAGTCGTGAAACGATCGGCCACCGTCGCCAAGTTTTCACTAGTGGCGGTCGTCGCATAACCGGTGTTCAGCGTGCTCGACTGCGTTTCTGCGGCAATGGCATCGTTCAGGTTGGCAGCGGTGTCCCCATACAGGCCGTACACGACAGCTATTTGCCGGAAGCTCTCATACCGGTCCACGTTCCCCAAGGCCATGAACAAATCGCACACCGGACTGTCACCATTGGCTGAGGCTGCGGAGGAGTACTGCTGATAGGCAGCGAAGGCGAACGCTTCATTCTGCATGGCGGTAGTGAGATGGTCCAAAGTCGTCGGGTTGCTGGCCTTCGCCGGGCCCTGGGTGAGCGGGGCTGAAACTGCCCCTGGTCCGGCCGGGACACTGGCCGGAGCATTCTGCGCCTTCGTGACCACATCAGACGCCGACTGGAGAAGTGACAACCGGGAGTTCACGTCGGTGGCCAACTGGGTGAACAAGGCTGCGGCAACCGTGTCACCGGCGGCAGTGGCTGCGCTCGCGTACGCGGGATAGTCCTTGGTGCTGGCCTGCGTCGCGGCATCGATCGCAGCCTTGAGGTTGTCCGCGTCCGACCCCACCAAGCCGACTTCGGGAACCGCGGCGACAAACTGGTCGTTGAGCTTCACCTGGCCGGTGGCCGTGAGCTGCTGGGCCGCACTGACGTTGCCGGCGTCTTGGGCGATTTCGGCATAGTCGAGATACCGGATGTACGCGAATGCCTCGGAATGCATGGCCGCAATCAGATTCGAGTGAGTCTGGCTGGATGCCGGAACCGTGTCGTCCGCCATCGCCAGACTGTTTCCCCCGAGCACCGCCAACGCCAAGCCCGACAAGCAGGCAAGCCACTTTCTTGTTCCATTGATCGACTTAGTCATCATTCGCCTCTATCCGTTCGCACAGTCATTCCAATGACCTCGTTTGAACTATGAACATAGTTCAAACGACCCCCGCGAACTTAGAAGCAATCCTAAGATCTACGTTTTCACATCCACAATCGACTATATGCCTGTCTCGTGGTTCATGCCAAAATATGCGTCCAAATTATGAACACTACGCTGTTGGTTGGCTGTGCCCTGATGGGCCCACTAGAGCATCCCCGCCATCCGACCTTCCAAGCATTAGAGCATGACAGAGAGGTAATTTTTCACTCACCGGGTACGACGGGAACGGAAACTCAACGACGCGAGAAGGAAGAAAGCGATGACGAATGCCCAGAGGATCGCCAACTGATATCCAATATCTGCCAATCCCTCACCCCTCAACATGACAGCACGCAGGGCCTCGGCCCCATGACTGATGGGGAAGCACACGCTCAGGACGTTCATCCAGGTTGGCGCATTGGTCAGATCGAAGATGCCCGACAGGAGGACCTGTGGGATGACGAGAAGGATCATCAGTTGGATGACCTGGAAGGCGGTCCGTGCCAGCCCAGAGACCAGCAGGCCCAGGGTCATCGAGACCATGGCCATGGAGAAGGTGGTCACGATGACCAGACCGAGATTGCCCTCGTTGGGAAAGCCGATCAGCTTGATGGACGCCATGAGGACGATCCCGGCTTGGACGACGGTCACCACCCCGAAACCGAGGCAGTACCCCGCGACGATCTGCCAGTTCTTGATCGGGCTGACCAAGAGGCGCTCCATCGTACCGCCCGTGCGCTCGGTCACCAGAGACATGCCTGCGGTGATGAAGACGAAAACAAAGATGAAGATGCCGATGAACACTGGGCCGAGATAGTCGAAACTGGTCCAATCGGCTGACCCGTGGAGGTAGCTGACATCCAGTGTTGGAAGCGCTCCCACTCCACCTTGTCCGGATGCGGCCATGGTCTTCAACCCCGACTGAATGGCAGCCAGAGTACGGGCGGTGGTTGACGCATTGGTGCCCTCGACTTCGACATTCAGGGTCATGCCGTCCATGGAGACGATGGCTTCGATGTCGCGGCTGGCCAGTTTGGCATCGGCATCCGCCTGGGAGAGGACGGACACCTGTGCGATGTCTGCCAAGGCCGTGGTCACCTGACTGGGCAGTCCGACGACGGCCAAGCGCGGCTCACTCGGCGTCGTGCCGAGCATGGCGGAGAACAACCACAAGATCAGGACTGGCGCGACAATGAACATGACGACAGTACGGGGGTCATGCGAGAACTGCTGCCAGATACGCTTGGCCTGCGCCCACGTGTTACGCATGAGAGCCTCCCTTCTTGCGGGGTTTCTTGGCATGCTGATCAGGACCGGTGTCGGCAGGGGCGGCCGGAGGAGGCGCGGCGCCGTCAGGCACGGTATCGTCTGGCGCGGTGCTGTCAGGAGCGGTGTCGTCGGTCACGGTAGCGTCACCGGTTGACTCTCCTTGCTCGGCCTTGGCTTCGAAATCCAGGAAGGCCGCCTCCAAGGTGGCCGCGCCCGACTGCTTCACCAACTCGTCGGGAGCCCCTTGGGCGATCACCTGGCCTTCGTGGATCATGACCAGGTCGTCGCAGTTCACGGCTTCATCCATGACGTGGGTGGTGATGATGAGGGTACGACCAGCTTTCACCAGTTCCTGGAAGCCCTTCCATAACCGTACCCGGTGAACAGGATCGAGCCCGACGGTGGGTTCGTCCAACACCAACAACCTCGGCGAATGAATCATGGCGATGGCGAGCGACAATCGCCGTTTCATGCCGCCGGAGAAGGCCCCGACAGTCTTGTGGCCCATCTGTTCGGTCAGGCTGACCGTGGTCAACACTGTTGGGATGGCCTCGTCCATCTGCGACCGGCTCATCCCGTACAGGGCGCCGAAGAAACGGAGGTTTTGTACTGCGGTCAGGTCTTCGTACAAGGCGTCCGACTGTGGCATGTAGCCGATCTGAGACTTGACCTTGCGCGGAGGGGCCGGCTCCCCGAGGACAGTGATCTGCCCGGACGTGGCTTTCAGGGCACCGACGATGAGGTTCACGAGGGTGGTTTTCCCGTGGCCTGACGGACCCAGCAGCCCGGTGATCTGCCCTGCGGGCACATCGATATCGATACCATGGAGGACCTCCGTACGACCGTAGCTCTTGCGGACATCCCTGAGTATTACTAACGATTCTTGTGTCATGTTTTTCTCGCCAATCGGCTCGCGGTCCAGAATTCCTTGTCGGACGGGCCCACCACACGACGTCATGTCGCACTACGATGATCAGTGTAATGTTTTTCAGCAACTTTCACAGGCGGGAAGGGCATCCGAGTGAGAACATTATTGCTGACACGTAACACCGGTGAGGGCCACAACCGAGTCGCTCTGGCCATCCACCAGGCCTTCGAGTCCCGCGGACATGTCTGCGAAGTCGTCGACGCTCTGCGACTGGTGAACAGGCACCAAGAGGAATTGGACTGGTCCAAGAGTCGTCACCGATTCATGAGCAACGGCAAGACACCGGCCGCCCAGGCAGGATCCGAACTAGCCAGAACACCGCCCAGAAAACACCAACGACGTGCGGGGACGGATGTGTCCGCCTCGCTGTATGGCTGGGCAGTGCTGAAGATGCCTGCTCTGTTCGGGTCGGTCTACCAGATCGGGGACGTTTACAGCCGGTCCAAGGTGCCCTCGCCGATCTACTTCCAGAATCAGAAGTACGCCGAAGCCACCCACACGTACATCGAGGAGAACGAGTACGACGTGGTGATCTCCACTCATCTGTTCCCCCAGGAGACGCTCTCGGCCGTGCGGAAGCGTTTCCAGTCCCGGACCAAGTTCTACGGAGTCCTGACCGACTACTCCTGCACCCCTTTCTTCTGCGAGCCGAAGATCGACGGATACTTCGTCCCGCATCCGGACATGATGGCCGATTGCGTACGCCACGGCCTGCCCCGAGACAGGACGTACCCACTAGGATTGCCCGTTGCTGAACGATTTCGCAAGGCCCCAGCCAAGGCCGAGGCCCGCCAGAGCCTGAATCTGCCGACCGATATTCCCGTGTTCCTGCTGATGTCCGGCGGAGTGGGCAGCATGTACACCGGGGAGGCGACCGACCGCTTGCTGGCCGACGGCGGCGAGAATGTCCGTGTCGTCATCCTGACCGGCCGGCGTGAAGACCTGTTCACCTCGATCACACGGCGTTACGAGGTCGATCCGAGGGTCACGGTCGTCCCCTTCACCGACCGGGTGCCCGACTACATGGCCGCCGCCGACATCCTGCTCACCAAACCCGGAGCGGTTTCCAGTACGGAGGCTGCCGTCCTCGGGCTGCCTCTGGTCCACACCGCTGCGATTCCCGGTGGCGAGGTCAAGAATGCTCGTTTCTTTGCTGAGCGGGGCATGTCGCTGTACAACCAGCGTCCGGGCGAGGCTGCCCGATTGGTCAAGTGGCTGCTGGAGGATGAGGCCAAGGTGGAGTGGATGCGTACTCACCAAAAGGCCAACATGATCGCCGACGGCGCCGACCGGATCGTGGCCCATATCGAGAATGCCGCCTGATGCGACGACGAACGATCACCGTTTCCGACGAACACGAGGACGACTTCGGCGTGGCCAGCCGCCATGTCAATCAGCGTGTGGTCGACGAGACCTACCCGTACATCCGCCGAAACCCCTTGTGGCGGCTGGCATCCGCACTGTTGTACTACGTCGTCGGCCCGATTCCGGTTTGGCTGATCTCCAAGATGTACGGAATGAAAATTGTCAACCGCTCCGCCATCCGGAAAGCGGGCGGTTGCTACGCCTACGCCAACCACACCCACTGGACAGACGTCCTCATACCGTACCTCTTGGCCTTCCCGAAACGGGCGTATGTCGTGGCGGGACCGACGGCGGTGTCCGTGCCTGTGGCCAAGCACTTGGTACCGATGGTCGGCGGTATCCCCCTGAACGAGACGGTCACTGGCAAGGCCCATTTCCGGCAAGCCCTGGACCGGGCGGTCAAACGGGGTGGCGTGGTGGCGATCTTCCCCGAGGCCCACGTGTGGCCGTACTTCAATGGGATCCGGGATTTCTCCCCAGCCTCCTTCACTTATCCGGTGCGGTGCTCCTCGCCGGTGGTCGGCTACGTGGTGACCTACCGGCCCCGGCGCTGGCTGACAATGCGCCCGCCTCGCCCGACTGTCACGGTGGGCGAACCGATCATGCCCGAGACCTGGGCCAATCAGCCCGACCCGAAACAAGTGCTACGAGACAAGGTCTATCAGTTCATGTCTCAGACAGCCCGGACGAAGAAGTCGTACGCCTGGGTGCACTACACCACGCCAGACGGGCCCGCCCCTGGGCACACCAGCATCTCTGGGTGAAGCTGACCACGCCGATCGCTGGCATGGCCGCATGAGACCGGAGCCAACCAGCACTGCCTACGACGCCGCTGGCCCGCAGTTCGCAGGATCGGGGCCCGAATAATCGGGAGACTCAAGGATGACCACACTGCCGGATTGGAATTTCACGCTGAACCCCAGGGTGTAGTGCGCGTAGTCCAGGGTGAATTCGGTCGACCAGTTCGCAGGAGTGGTTGCCGGTTGCACTCGATCCAGGTCGAGCACATAGAAGTCCTGATGATGGTCGCTGATCCCGGGCACCGTGACCCGGTTGGTGTGGGTGAGCTGCCCGGCGATCTGGTCGTCAGCCGCCACACAGGTGTTGGCGGGCAACCACGCCACAGCGTCGCCGCGCGCTTGAGCCGAGGCGTCGGTTCGGAAGGCTGCTGTGGTGATCATGCGAGAGAAAGGAAAAATGTCTGTGATCGGATGGACGAGTTGCGTCGCGGCGAGCAGAGTCGCCAGGACCTGCGAACCCACCAGAAGTTTCGCCAGACCATCATGGACCGCTTCGCGGGACGTCCCCCTGCTGCGGAAAACCCGACGGGCGCCGGCCGCCATCCGCCCCACCCACGACTGAGGCAGCCGGTCCACGGCATCGACCGCTGCCAGGCAGATGATGATCCACACCGGGGCGTTGTAGTGGAAATGAGTAGACCACAGGTGCTCCCGGTCAGCCAGCATGCGCTCGGCCATGATCGGTACAGCGAGCAGCCCGTACGGCGAACCCAGACACAAGAAGCCCACGGGCACGAGGAGAACGAACCAGGTCCAAATCTTGGTGACCGGAAGAACGATTGCGGCGATCGCATGTCCGATCATGACCAGCCAGGCGCCCAGCCCGCTCCCGTGCACTTCAAGGACCGTGTAGTTCCAGTACTGGTACCCCGCCGGAGCGAAGTGAGGGAGCACCACCGTCGTGACAACGACGAAGAACGCTAATCCACCCACCATGAGTCCACCGGAGAACAGCCAGTCGCGAGGCGTGCGCCGCCTGCCCTGGCAACCCCAGACCAACCGGATGAAACCCGCAATGCACACTAAAGTCCCCATGTCCTCGCGAACCAGGAGCAGCAGGACGCAGGCGATGAGCAAAGCCTTGTCGGCATGACGGTCCAATCCGTCCACGACCCACGCAAGCAGAGGTACGGCGAAAGCAATCTCATGGACATCGAAGTCGATCAGACACTGGATCGGCCACCCGAAGAGAATCGCCACCGAGAATGCCTTGGCCCACCAGCCCTGCCCCATGTGGCGGCGGGTGATACGCCACAGAGGAAAGATCGCCGAAGCTGCGACGATCGCTTGGCCGATGATGATGACACGAACATTGTCCCAAATCCAGTACAGAGGCGCCCACAGTGCGATGATGGGATGGAAATGGTCGCCCCAGATGTTGTAGTCGTCGCCTTTGAGGGTAGAAATAGGGACCTGGAAGTGGGCGTAATGCTGGACCACTTGGTCGAAAATCCCCAAATCATACCCGTTCGCCAGGTACGTGTTGACCCGTGATATCCCGTAGACACTGAAGACGATGGTGTACACAACAAAGGCAGTCCACGGGAAATTGATGTTCTTCAATCGATGCCGGTGCAGCGTAGGGCTACGGTCCAGACTTGTCATTGTTCCCGAAGTATCCTTCCGACTGCCCTCAATCCGAATGCAACGATTGCCGCCGTTCGGCACGGCAGCAATCGTCAAGCACCTTCCAGCATAGGTGCCCGAGGTATCAAGTACCCCGACTATCCACGCAGCGATTCGGGAAAACGGTCAAAAAACAGGGGAGTACAGCCTTGCCAGCACGCGCATACGAGCACACCGGACGATCTCGCGTACTGCCGAGAAAGCCCTGGAACCTGACAGCGTTGTGCGCAACAGCACCGACGAGCGGACATCCGCGGACTTGGGATCCAGAAAAGACAGCAGGATCAGCTGACCCACCCGACGTTTTCCCACAGGATGGAGCCGAGGTCGTCAGGACCGTAGTTGGCCAGACCGTCACGGACCATCAGAGTCTCGGGAACCTCGTACAGGGGAATCACCGGGACATCTTGCCAAACCGCGGTGGCCAGTTGGTCCAAGATCCCGGCCTGAGTCGCAGTGTCCGTCTGGCCCAACGCTTGCTTGGCCAGGGCATCGACATCGGGATTGGAGTACCCCCACTGGTTGCCGGTCGCGTATCGCTGCCCTGACGCCAGCGGGGTCGTGTACGGCAGGGTCACCGCAGTCATGGCGTACTGTCCTGAGGACAGCAGGTCCGGCACAGTCGACGGGTCGACGTAGTTCAAGGTCAGCCTGACTCCGATGGCGGCCAACTGGACACGCAGGTTGAACGCCTCATTCTCCACCAGTGAATCCCCTTGTGGAATGAGGAAATCCCAGGTGAGGTCCACGCCGAGGCGACTGCGGAACCCATCATCGCCGACGACCCATCCATCCTGGTCGAGCAGGGCTTTGGCCGCCGTCACATCGAGGGTCGCTGTAGAATCCGGCGTCTGATCGACATACTGGGGCTGGGCCGACCTCCACACCACGGAGTCCAGCGCCGGTGTGCTCGGTTTGAGTCCGGCCAGGTCTGACTGGCTGACCTCGCCGCGATCCAGGCCGCTGAGAACGGCCTGTCTGACCGCCTGATCAGACAAGGGGCCCTGCGCGCAATTCATCACCAGGAAGCGGGCGTCCGCCCCGAGGCTGCGCCGGACCACGATCCCGCTCAGCGTGGATGTCTGAGCAGACAGGTTCGGATCCGTGACCCAGAACCCGTCGATGTCCTGCCTCAGGTACGACAACTCGATGTCCGCATCGGCGACCACCGCGACCGTGATGGTGTCGAGTTTGGGGTACGCCCCCCACCAGCGCGGATTTCGGGTGAGCGTGACCGTGGACTGTTTCGACGAGGAGACCACGTATGGCCCGGAGAAATCCTGACTCGTACCCGCCAGCGAGGTCCAGGGTTGGTCCCTGACATCGTCGGACACCATCCCTGCCCGGAACGGCCCGCGAGCGAAGGTGTACGGCCAGGAGGCGTACTGCGTGTCGTAGGACACGACGACCTGGTGGGGATCGCTGCCCTGGTCCACGGCTGTCACATGGTCGAAACCACGATCCGCGCACGCCGGGCCTGCCTCAGCCACGCAGGCTTGCCAGGTCGCCTGGAAATCAGCCACGCTGATGGGGGTTCCGTCAGACCAGACGGCCTTGGGGTTGAGGTCGTAAGTCACGGTCATCGTCGGCACGGGCGGTCCGTAGCCCGGCGTGCTGCCGCCGACGACCACCGGTTGGCCCGCGAGCCAGGTAGCATCCCAGTGCAGCGTGCCGTCCGCCCCCGTGGCGAAGAAGCGGGGAGTCATCGCGTCGAGGACCGGGTTGAGTTGGAACGGCGACATGCTCCACGGATTCCACGACGACGGGAACCCCGACACGCCCAGCGAGAATGAGCCCCCATCGATCAGGCTGTCCCGGTTGACAGGGTTGGTTTGAGGCCCGGGAGATGGAGGCACAGCCGTAGCGGGCGCCGGTGTCCCCGGGGTGCCTGAGGTGGTATCCGAGGGTGGGGGGGCCGACTGGTCGGATGAGGGTGTTGGCTTGCCCCCACCCAACGCGCCACATCCAGCCAACGACAGAACCATCAGGCAACTCACGAGCGCTCTAAGAACAATGGCTCCTTTGTGTTGAGTGACGGGGTGACGGGTGAGACGAGGATGGTGAACGATGGTCATCAGATCCATCCCGGAAGCCACATCCTCCAGTCCCACTGCTGGCGAGTCAGCAGTCCGGCGGTGTAGATCGGGTAGTTGAACGCGAAGTTGAGGAAGACAAGCGCGACGAAGACAGCAACGATGATAGCTCCAGTACGCCGTCGAGACCCACCATTCACGGGACCGAGGATCACCCCGAGTCCCATGGCCACGGCGATAGCCATGAAAGGCACCATGGTGATCGCATAGAAGACGAATTCCGGACGGGTCCCGATGAACATCCAGGGGATCCACGTCGAGCAGTAGCCCAGGATGACCACGCCGAAACGCCAGTCCTTGCCAGCCAGCCACCAGATCAGGGCGGCGATCAGAGCGATCACACCGCCCCACCACAGAAGCGGGGTGCCGAGCCCGGTGACCACTCTCAAACAGGTGTCGCCAGCCGGTGCCGTACATCCTTGTTCACCCGGCTGTATACCGTTTTGGGCGTAGATTCCGATCGTGCGGGCCAGGACGGTCCACTGCCAGGGATCCGAGGAGTACGTGTGGGTGGCACTGGCCATTCCCGAACCGGAGTGGAATTGGTACGTCACGATGTGCCACTGCCACAAGGTGCCCAAGGCCTGGCCGAAATGCTTGGTGACCCAGGAGTCGGGATTCACCGACCCCCAGGCCCAGTCGTGGGAGGTGGCGGTCTTCAGCCACGGAATCCACGAGAGCATGTACACGACAACCGTGACGACCGCCATGGACACGAAGGCCTGCACACCGTCCTTGACAATGGATATCCACTGTCGCCGCCCGGCGCCGATCAGCCGGCGGGTCGTGATGCTCCACACCACCACCAGGATGCCGAAAGTGGCCAGGACGTACATGGAATTCCACTTGGTGCCGCAGGCCAGTCCGAACATCAGGCCGGCTGCGAGTAGCCATGGACGGAAGATGAAAGGCCCGGCTTGACCGGCCAGTGTCTGACCCGGGAGCGACTCTAGGTGATCGGCCAATTTGTGCCGGAAATAGTCGCGGTCGGCCACCACGCACGAGACGGCGGCAACGATGAAGAAGGCTTGGAAAATATCGAGCAGGGCGATCCGGGACATCACGAAGCTGAGCCCGTCGACCGCGAGGAGCACGCCCGCCAATCCACCGATGAGTGTGGAGCGGGACAGCCGCCGGGCCAGACGAATGGTGACGAAAATGAGCAGGCAACCGAAGACCAGAGCAGAGAATCGCCAGCCGAAGGCATTCAGGCCGAACAAGCGTTCCCCGAATGCGATCAACCATTTCCCGATCTCGGGATGGACCGCCCACTCACCGGTCGGAGTCAAGGCCGAGTAGTCGCCCTGGGCCACTTGTTGACTGACCGCGGACGAGTCACCGACCCAGGTGCCCTCGTACCCGTACTGCAACAGGCTCCAGGCGTCCTTGGCGTAATAGACCTCGTCAAACATGATTTCGTTCGGCTGGCCCAGGTGGAAGATGCGCAGCAAGAAGGCGAAGGCTGTGATGACCACAGTCACGACCCAGCCCATCAGACGATCAGTCGGCAACCCCTGGCGCAACTGCTCGATCACGGTCAGGTCACCGTGCGAGGTTCGCTGATTGGCGAAGCGCTGGAACCGGGCCAACAGCGGTACATTCGTGATCCATGCCGGAGCACGAGGTGTGGGCGAAGGGTCCTGGGGAGCGGGCTGCCATGACGCGGGAGCCGACTCATCAGGCTCTTCCGTCAGGTCCAATGCCTGGTCATCCAGGTCCACGATCAGGCCGACCGGCGCGTCGTCAGGCTCGTGGACGGCGGTGTCCATGTCCGGCTCTTCCTCGGGCTCCTGGATCGCGTCGTCAGGGACGGGTTCTTGCGCGGAGCCCTGAATGGCGTTGTCAGAGACGGGAGCTTCGGAAGGACCCTGGCTCGCGGTATCGGGAACTGGGACGTCCACCGCATCCTGGCTCGCTGCGTCACGGGCTCGCTTGTCTGCATCGGCCTTCTTCTCCGAAGGTGAGGGAACGTAGCCACCGACCCACGCCCCCTTCGCCGGGCCATGGGTACGGGGCTTGCTTGGATCGCCTCGGACTTCGTCATTCATCCTGACTAGTCTAATGGTGTGAATCCACCATCAGTCACCAGCCCCGAACTTTCAAGCACCCACCCGTCGACGGGAGTGCCCGGCACACCCTTCCCGGCAGGGGCATCCGGCGTACTCCCGGATGCCCCGATTCATGGCTGCTGCGCGACCCTGTGGAGGTACGCTGGCTCGTCGGGCGTCGCTCAACAGACGTCCAGTCTGCCCTCACGCCACCCGCCGACCCATCGCACCCCCACAGTGTCGCTCGCGACGCAAGCGATCGGTGCATCCGGGGTACTCCTGCTCGCTGGCACACCGATCGGCGACACTCGCTATGTCTCGGAAGCATTGCGCGACGCACTTCTGCACGCCGATGTCATCGCCGCGGAGGACACCCGGAAATTTGCGGACTTGTGTCGCCGGGCCGAGCTTCGGGTGTCCGCGCGGGTCGTCTCGTATTTCGAGGGGAATGAAGCCAGTCGGGGCGGGGATCTGGTCGCTCAGATGGTGGGAGGGGCAACAGTTGTTCTTGTCACCGATGCAGGCATGCCCTCGGTCTCGGACCCGGGGTTTCGGCTTGTCAGTCAGTGTATTGATGCGGGAGTACGGGTGTCGGTCGTTCCAGGTCCGTCCGCCGTACTCGCCGCCCTGGCTGTGTCGGGTCTGGGGACGGACCGCTTCTGTTTCGAGGGGTTTCTGCCCCGGAAGTCCAGTGCGAGGCGTACCCGTCTGAACGGGTTGCGGACCGAGGAGCGTACGCTGATCTTCTTCGAGGCTCCCCACCGCTTGCATGATTTCCTGGTGGACGCGGCTGAGGTCTTCGGTGAGGACCGCTCGGCTGCGATTTGCCGGGAACTGACCAAGACCCACGAGGAAGTGATCCGCGGCCCGGTATCCGAATTGGTGACCTGGGCCGAAGGAGATGTACGCGGGGAGATCACCATCGTGGTGTCCGGGGCCAGCCCCTCCGCCCCTGAGATCGGGGTGCTCGTAGAAATGGTCGTTGACTTGATAGCCTCCGGCGAGAAGCGGTCAGCCGCCGTCGGACTGGTGGCCAGCACTCACCACGTGGACCGACGAGTGTTGTACGATGCCGTCCTCGCGGCACAGCGGTCGGGTAACTGACAGACATTCACAAACTAGTATTTCTCTGTGTGGGTGATGTCAGGATTGGCGAGTCAATTCGTACAAAGCGATGGAGGTTGCCACAGATGCGTTCAGCGACTCCACACTTTCCGCGATGGAGATGCGGGCCAGGGTGTCGCAATGCTCGGCGACCAGCCGCGACAGACCCGTACCCTCGGAACCGACGATGAGAGCCAATGGACCATCCTGATGCACAGTGTCGATGGTCACGTCCCCGTCTCCAGCCAGGCCGACGACCGCACATCCGGCGTCGGTGAACTGCTCCAGGGCACGGTTGAGGTTAATCACTTGGGCCACGGGCAGCCGGGCGGCCGCACCGGCAGACGCCTTCCACGCGGATGCTGTCATTTTCGCGGCCCGGCGTGACGGAATGACGACCCCACAGGCGCCGAAAGCTGCTGCCGAACGGATGATGGCCCCCAGGTTGTGCGGATCGGTGACATGGTCACAGGCGACAATGATCCCATCGGTTGCCACTGCTGCGTCGATGACATCGAGCACATCCGCGTACTCGAAATCG
>WREX01000028.1 GCA_009779115.1 Propionibacteriaceae bacterium | reverse complement strand
GAGAGGTCGGCAGGGTTGTCGGGGAGCTTGAGGCCGATGACCTCCATGCCGAATTCCGGCTGGAGCCTGGTCGGGGAGTTGCCCATCTTCTCGGCCAGATACTCATGCAGACGAGCCTGGTTCAGCAGAACGTGCTTGTATTCGGAAATGCCGTCTTCGGCGTCGCGGACACGGCCAGTACGAACGATGCCGGTACCCGCTGCGTTGGCCCCCCAGAACGCTGTCTCATTGACGAAGCAGCCCTCACGATTCAGCCTGTCGGCCAGACCGAAAGCATTCAGCATCTCGATGCTCCGGCAGTTGACACCGTCGGCCTGCCCCTGGATCATCGGGGTCTCACGACGCTCCAGGAGGCGGGTGGTGATGCCCGGGAATTCGGAGAGTTGGGCGGCGATCAGAGCGCCTGCGGGCCCATGTCCTATGACGAGAACGTCGACTACGTCGGATTTAGTCGAGCGTACCGCCTCTGGTTTCACGTCAGGATCACCGGCACGAAAACCATCCAAGAAGAATTGCATGATTGAACCACCTTAATTAGTTGGTATACGAAGTGAGTTGATCATACATCCAGACTTAGGGCAGGGCAACAGATGTCCAGCAGCAATTTGTCCTGATTATTCGGCGAATCGTCGTCCAGCCGGACTCGTTGAATTTTTGCAAACCACAATCATTAATATGTTTTGACTTGCCATCGCCATGTCGGAAGGACCAAGGAATTCGGCGTCACGAGTAAGCCAAATCGGTGTGGATTTTGACCCAGTACGGCCAGGAGACCAGGGGCGTGATGGTTCAGGTTCTGAGACGCAGCGACTGTCACCAATGTCCGCCAGAGGACGTCGATCACTCACCTGACACCTGGGAATTCAGGGGAGTCAGGCGTGAATCCGCGAGTACGGACTTAGCCCGAATCCACCGATCGCTTGCGTAGCGAGCGACACTGTGGGGGTGCGATGGGTCGGCGGGTGGCGTGAGGGCAGACTGGACGTCTGTTGAGCGACGCCCGACGAGCCAGCGTACCTCCACAGGGTCGCGCAGCAGCAATGGATCGGTGGATTCGGGCTTAGATCGACCGGGTGACGCCGCCATCGACGCGGATGTTCTGGCCAGTGATGAACTTTGACTCGTCCGAGGCCAGGAAGCGGATGACTCGGGCGAGTTCCGCGGTGCTCTGTGCTCGTCCCATGGGAATGTCGGAGGTCCACTCCGCCGGGATGGTGCTCGGATCTTCCTTGACGAACCCTGGCAGGACGTTGTTGATACGAATCCCGTGGGGGGCGTATTCGTTCGCGTACATCTTGATGAAGGAGGCCATGCCAGCGCGGAAAGTGACGGAAACCGGGAACATGTCGTTGGGTTCGAAGGCGCGTGCGGTTGAGATGTTGACGATCGTGCCGCCGCCGGCTGCGAGGAAGTGCGGGGTGATGATGCGGGTCATGCGGATCACGTTCAGCAGGTACAGGTCCAGCCCCTCGCGCCAGTCGTCGTCGGTCAACTCCAGAATCGGCTTACGAGCAGCGTGTCCCGAGCCATTCATCACTGTGTCGACGCGACCGTAGGTGGACAGGGCGAGGTCGACAACAGCCTGCAAGTCTTCGACCGAGCGGTTGGAACCAGCCATGCCCGTGCCGCCGACTTCTGTGGCGAGTGCGGCCGCGCTCCCGGAAGGCGACATGGCCACAACCTGATATCCACTGCGAGCGAATTCACGGACACAAGCCGCTCCGATTCCCGATCCTCCACCAATGACGATGGCGACTTTCTTATCTGGCATTCAGGTTCCCCTTAACGTTTTAACTACTCTTTACTTCACAAGCTTACCATCAGAAAATATTTCCCGGCTCTTAGGACAAAACCATTGACGAAACACAACAAAAGGCGGCACACTTACGTGGTCGATGTCGTCCGTATCAAGACATCAATTTTCCAACGAAGCAATCCCCATAATCGCTATGGGGCGCGCACCACAAGGTTGTCTTTGGCGTATCGCCCAGGGACGGGTCACAACTTGATGAAGGGGCTCATATGAAGATTTCCGATTCTATTGCTACATCGCGAATGAGCGGCATGCAAATTCGTACCGTCGTTTTGTCCATAATCCTTATTGTTTTCGACGGTTACGACATGGCCGTGATGTCGTTCACGGGGCCGTACATCAGGCATGAGTACGCCTCATCGGGCAGCATGCTTGGATACGTCTTCTCTGGATCCTTGGTTGGTATGTTCTTGGGCTCGACCTTCGTGGCCCCCATCGCTGACCGCATCGGACGGCGCAAGGTCGCCATCGTCTCCGCCTTGATCGTCGCCCTCGGCATGGCCATTGGCCCGTTGGGGCAGGACATCATGGTGCTGCTGGCCAGCCGCGTCGTCACCGGCCTCGGCATCGGCTCGCTCGTTGCCGCTGTCGGGGTCATCCTCTCCGAGTTCACCAGCCGCAAGGCCTACTCCGTGACCATGGCGCTCTATGCCGCAGCCATCAACATCGGTGCCGTCCTCGGAGCGATGCTGGTTGGCCCCTTCCTGAACATGGATTCGATCGCCAACATGGCGTACCCCTTCGGCGGATGGCGCTTCGCCTTCCTCATCGGCGCCGGCCTGGCCGTTCTCGCCGCCCTGGGTACGATCGCGCTGTTCCCCGAATCCATCACCTGGATTTCGGAAAGTGCTCGCCCGGGCGCCCTGGAGAAACTCAATGTCTTGCTCTCAAAGATGGGCCAAAAGCCGGTGACAGAGCTTGAAGCTCCGGCTGCCAAGGAAGAAAAGGGATCGATTCGTACGGTGATGACCCCGGGACTTCGGTGGAGAACGTTCATGATGCTGGCGGGCTATACCCTCTACATGGTCACGTTCTACTTCGTCAATAACTGGGCTCCCACGACAGTGGCCAGCGGACACAACGGTGACATGAGCCTGGCTGCGCCCACGCTGGCATCGACGGGTATCGGCGGCATCCTCGGCACCCTGCTCTTCGGCGTCATCTCCACCAAAGCCAACCCCCGCATTGTGACCCCGATCTTCCTCGTCCTGGGAACCCTCGGCCTGGCATGGTTCGGTTTCGCCGGCACCGCGATCCCGATGGTCTTCATCGTCGCGGGTATCGCGTCCTTCTTCTTCGCCGCCGGCACCGGTGGGTTCTACTCGATCATCCCGAAGCTGTACCCGACTCTCGCGCGTGCGACCGGGTACGGATTCGTCATCGGCGTTGGCCGCCTCGGCGGCGTCATCGGCCCGATCCTTGGCGGCTATGCCATTGATGCTCAGTGGAGCCAAGGCACCCTGTATACCGTCTTCGCTCTACCGTTGTTGATTGCGGCAGGATCCATCTTTGCCCTCCACATCGGCTCGAAGCGGAGCAAGATCCAAATCGACGAACCAGTTCATTAATCTCGCACCACAACGATTGGAGTTCAATAATGGCACTAGCAGTTGCAGCAGTATCCCATGCGCCGTCGTACCCGCGGGTCAATCCCGGCGGAACGACGGTCGCAGAGATCGAGGCCGCTCTGGTCGAGGCTCACGCCTTCATCAAGGACTTCGACCCGGAAGTGGTGGTGGTCTTCGGCCCCGATCATTTCAATGGGATGCTGTACGCCTCCATGGCCCCGTGGGTCGTGGGAGCGCAAGCTGAAAGTGTTGGCGACTGGGACTCGCCCAAGGGTCCCATCGCCGTTGACTCCGAGACTGCGCGAACCTTGCACAAATGGGTTTTGGAGCAGGGGATCGACATCGCCCGCTCGGAACGGATGAAGGTCGATCACGGCGTCATGGTCGCCATGGAACTGCTCTTCGGCAAGGACTTCACCCAGCCGATCGTACCGGTGTTCGTCAATGCTCTGGGCCATCCGCTCACCCCGATGAAACGGGTCCGCGACATGGGTGAAGCCTTCGGCCGCGCCGCCCAGCGCCTCGACAAGCGTGTCCTGTTTGTGGGCTCGGGCGGCATTTCACACGACCCGCCCATCCCGGGCTGGGATGGCGCGCCAGCCGCTTTGCAGGAGCGGTTGACCCAGTACGAACCCACGCGCGCCGATCGCGATGTTCGCGAGAAGGCGATTGTCGATGGCATCCAGGCCGTCGCAGACGGCAAGGCGCCCTCCGACCCGTTGAACGAGGAGTGGGACGAACTACTCCTCAACACCTTCCGATCTGGAGATCTCACACCAGCGGACTCTTGGGACAATGACTGGTTCATCGCGGAGGGCGGCAGCGCCGCTCATGAGATGCGCAGTTGGCTCGCGGCTTACGCGGCCTTGTCCACGGCTGGTCCGTATGTGTTGCCCGTCGACCACTATTGGGCCGTCGAGCGCTGGGCTGGCGGCTATGCCGTCCAGACAGCCATCACTAAGGCCTGATCATGTCGGGCGGGACCACACTGTGGCAGGAGATTTGCGACCTGCCGCATCAATTGACGTACGTGCAGGTTGGCCCCTGGCGTACTCGCGTCCTGGACGTGGGCGAAGGCAACCGTACTATCGTCTTGATGAACGGGACCAGCGGGCATCTGGAGGCCTTCACCCCGAACATCCGGGCCTTGGCTGGTGTGGGGCGAGTCATCGCGTATGACTATCCTGGGCACGGCTACACAACATTGGCGACCACGCCGTTGGAGATACCCGACTACGAGCAACACCTGATCGGACTGCTTGACGCCCTGGGGATCGACAAGGCTACTTTGTGCGGGGAATCGCTGGGTGGCTGGATCGCCATCAAGTTCGCCCAGCATCATCCTCAGCGGGTCGCCTCGTTAATCCTGGCAGCCCCAGGCGGCCAGATGATCTCGATGCAGGCGATGAGCGCCACCCGTTCGGTGAGCGACAAGGCCGCCGAGGACCCCACCTTTGACAACGTTAAAGAGCGTCTTCAGCTCGTCATCCACAACAAGGATCTGATCACCGATGAGCTAGTCGAGTCGCGTCGGGCCATCTATGCTCGCGAGGGTTTCGTCCAGTCCATGAAGTCCATCATGGTCCTGCAGAACCCGGAAATACGCTATCGTAATCGGATCACGGAAGAGGATTTCGCTGCACTTCCGGTGCCGACACTGCTGGTGTGGACCGATCACGAGCCTTCGGGCGGCGTGGACACTGGTGAACGACTGGCCGGGTTGATTCCCGACGGCGAGTTGCTCGCCATTCACGACGCCGCGCATTGGCCGCAGTGGGAGGATCCGGTCGCGTTCAACGCGGCAGCAGTGGATTTTCTGGAAAGGAGATCGTGATGGAGAAGCCCTCACCAGACATTCTTCAGCTCATCGCCAATGACCTCTACGCCGCACGAGTCGGCTGCTACACCGTTGAGTACGTGTCTCCCCGGTTGCCCGAGCATGACCTCGAGTCGGCGTACGCCATCTCGGAAATCGTCGCCCGGCGTCGCGAGGCTGAACTCGGGGTGCGCAGGGTGGGCCGCAAGATCGGGCTCACCAACCCCTTGGTCCAGCAACGTGTCGGTGTTCACGAGCCCGACTACGGCATCATCCACAACGACATGGTCTACAACTCCGGGGTGGTCTTGCCCAAGTCCTCGTTCAACCATCTGCTCGTCGAAGCCGAGGTTGCTTTCATGCTGAAGACCGACGTGCTCGACCCGACCTTGGAAGCCGTCAAGGCCGCCATCGACTACATCACCCCAGCCTTCGAAGTCGTCGATTTCCGGTACGCCGGAAGTGTCGGCGATATCGTCGACACCATTGCTGACAATGCAGGATGCTCAGGGTTGGTCCTCGGCGAACAGAGATTTGCGTACGGATCCATCGATCTGAGGACTGTCCACATGGTCATCGACGGTGGTGGCACACAGATCACCGAGGGTGTGGGTTCCAATGTGATGGGCGACCCGGTCAATGCCGTCGTCTGGTTGGCCCAGACCGCGATCGACCGTGGTCAGCCGTTACTGGCCGGCGAGGTGTTGTTGTCAGGTTCCATCGGCTATATCGAACCCTGGCCGGCAGACGTCCTGTGCTCGGCGACCATCACTGGCATGGGCCGCGTTACTGCGACCCTCGATTCGAAAGGCTGACGATATGGACAAAGTCGATGCGGGTACCCGTACTGAAATCGAACAACTCGTCTTCGAACACAGTTGGCTGATGGACCACGGTCATGCCGACCAAACCTGGGAGTTGTTCACCGAGGACGCCGTCTCCGAGGGACCGATGGGAACCATGGTCGGCCGGCAAGCCATCAAGGAATGGGGAGCCCGCCGGGTCACGATCGCTGGCGGGTTGGTACGCCACGTCTTCGGCGGCATGCGCCTGGCATGGGTCGATTCCGTCTTGTGTGGGACGATCTACTATCTGGCTTTCCGTGATTCCTCGCCCGACCCACTGGTTCCGGCGAGTATGGGGGAGTTCCAGGATGAGTACGCCCAGGTGGATGGTCGCTGGCTGATTCGAAAACGCACCGTCGTGCCGATCCTGGGCACTGACAACGCCGCCGCCCACGCCCAACGGATTGCGGGGGCCTCTCATGTCTGATGTCCCTGTTCTGATCCATGTGGCGGTTCCGTCAACCCTTATTGCCGAACACATGCTCAATGCCGGGTATGACGGTGTCGTGGTCGATGTCCAGCACGGCGAGATCGGCTATGAAGCCGGCTGCTCGATCGTGCGGGCGCTGCCCCGCAGCGTCGAGTACTCATGGGTTCGTGTCGCGGGCATCGACTCGGGCATGATCTGCCGTCTGTTGGACGCCGGGGCTCGCGGCGTGATCGCCCCAGCCGTCGAGACCGCCGACGAAGCCAGAGCTTTGGTCCGCGCCTGCAAGTATCCGCCGATTGGTGGTCGCAGCCTCGGACCGGGCCGTCCGAACCTCTACGCGGGCGGTGAATCGGTCACACAGACAGCGAACTCGATCGTGAAGGCTGTCGTCCAGATCGAAACCGTGCCTGGAGTCGAAGCCGCGGAAGACATCATGTCTGTCCCAGGCCTCGACTCGATCTATGTGGGGCCGAACGACCTCGCCCTGTCGTACGGCTTGACTCCCCGCTTGGACTGGGAGTCAGGTCCGGTCTTCGACGCGATCGTGGCCCTGTCCCAGCAGGCCCGCCGCCATGGCCTGACCTTCGGAGTCTTCTGCTCCGCCCCCGAATATGCCCTCTTACTGGCCGATCGCGGTCTCGTTGACTATGTCGCGCTTGGGTCCGACGTCACTCTCTTGACCAAGATTGCCGCAACTACCATTTCAACCTACCGGAGGAAAAAATGAACCGTGATACCGATATCATCATCGTCGGCGCTGGCCCTGTCGGCTTGACGCTGGCACATCTGCTAGGCATGCGTGGCATCGACGTCATTTTGGTGGAAGCCCGCGACGAGCTGATCGATTATCCCCGTGGTGTGGGCATCGACGACGAGGCGTTGCGCACCATGCAGTCCATCAAGATGATCGACCAGGTCCTGCCCCACACAGTTCCCGATCAGCCAGTACGCATCATCAACGGCAAGGGACGTGTCATCGCCCGGATGGCGCCCACCACCCGCGAGTTCGGTTACCCGCGCCGCAATGGCTTCACCCAGCCTGACGTGGACCGTGAACTGCTCGCCGGCCTCGCGCGTTACAGCAATGTCAAAGTGTGGTTTGGTCATGAGGGCGTCGACGTCACGCAGGACGCCGACAAGGTTGTGGTCACAGTCCAGGACGCCGATGGCAAGCGCACTGAGTTGACTGGCCTGTACGTGGTCGGCACCGATGGCGGGCGCTCGTACATCCGTGGCGCGCTCGGCGTGGACTTCCCCGGCGAGACCCTGCCGTCCCACGGCTTGGTGATCGACGTGGCCAACGATCCGCTCGGCACCCCCCACGCGGTCTTCGGCGGCGATCCGAAGCGCGGGTACGCGTCGATCGCGCTGCCCCATGGTTTGCGCCGCTGGGAGTTCATGCTCAAAGACGGCGAGACCGACGAGATGGCCGATACGGACGCCTTCGTCAACGATTTGCTGGCCGAGCATGTGCCCGATCCGACCTCGTTGCAGGTCATCCGTCGCCGGGTATACACGCTCAATGCCCGTGTCGCCTCGGATTTCCGCAATCGCCGCATCATCATCGCCGGTGACGCCTCCCACCTCATGCCCGTTAACGCGGGCCAGGGCTGGAACTCCGGCATGCGCGACGCCCTCAACCTCGGTTGGAAACTGGCTGCCGTCGTCCAGGGGACGTGCGACGATTCCCTGCTCGACACCTACACCACAGAGCGCCGCGACCACGTCCGCGCGATGGTCGACCTGTCTGTGAACATGGGCAAGCTGACAACGTCACGTTCTGTGTGGAAGACCACCCTGCGCGACGCCGCTTCCGCGGTCATGGATGTTGTGCCCCCGCTGAAGCAGTGGGTCTCCGGCATGGGCTTCAAGCCCCTTCCCAAGTACGAGAAGGGCGTCGTCGTCCACACTCCGTTGCCGACCTCGAAGTCCGTCGTGACCCGGGGCCGCGAGTCGATGGCCGGACGGCTGTTCCCCCAGCCCAAGGTCACCACGGCCGACGCCCACGACATCCTCTTCGATGACGTGGTCGGCTCCGAGTGGCGCATCGTGGCCTGGAACAACGATCCAGCCAAGCTGATCGCCAACAAGACCCGCGAACAGGTCGACCACCTCGGCGCCCGCCTGATGGAGGTCGTACCCCAGATTCAACTCAGCTGGGCCATCGACAACGTCTCCCCCGGCGTCACTGCTGTGGGAGACCACACCGGCGTCTTCCAAACCTGGTTCGACAACTCGCCCTTCTCGGTGTACATCGTCAGGCCCGACCACGTCATCGCCGCCGAGTGCCTCGCACAAGACCTCGACAACGTCCTGCGTCAGGTCTTCCAGAAAGTACGCCTCACTCCCGTACCCCAGTACGCCATGGCGTGAAAGGACCACACTGTATTAATACAGTGTGATGATTGAGCAGTACTCCTGCCCCTTTGTGACTCCTAGGCACGAGGGGCAGGGTCATGTGGGGAGGTCACGAGAGCCGCGACTGCAGTATCACTAACCCCAACAACTCTGGCAGTGTGGTGATTATTGCCTCCCGTGGGGTTTTTCACCGAGACCTGGGGCTGCGTCGGCGCTATATGCACGCGGGACGGACATTGGTTCACGACGCGTTTGGCTTGTCACCTGGGAGCCCAAGAACGCAGCCACCCAGAGACGCAAATAAATGTTGTTGACAGACACACTCGCTTTGTGTTACATTAGACACATGGGTACCTCAACAACTCTCACCATCCGGCTGGACAGCAGCATCAAAGATGCCGCTCGCAGCCGGGCCGAGCGTCTCGGAATCAGTCTCAGTACGCTCGTAGAAAATGACTTGCGCCGGTTCATCAACGGTCACCCCATCATCATCGATGATGATTCCTTCGTGCCTTCGGCATTGCTACAGGCAGACATCGAGGCAGCCGATGCCGAGTATGCCCGAGGCGAGACTGTGTCAGTCCCGGCCGACCAGATTGGCACCTATCTCGATCACCTCACCAAGGCGGACTCGTGATCACTGGTCGCATCGACCGGTTCGAACTGTCGAAGAAATTCATCAAGGCTTTCCAGAAATTGACCAGTGGCGAGCAACGACGTGTCAATCAAGCACTCACGACCGCGACCGTCGACTTATCTCACCCAGCACTTCGTAGCCACGAGTTGAAGGGCAACTATGCCGGAACGGTTTCGATCTCCGCTGGTGGTGACCTCCGTATCCATATCCATCTCATTGAAGAGGATGATCTCACCATTGCCATCGTTCAATCTGTTGGCAGCCACAGCCAGTTGTATGGATAGAAGCCGGTCTCCGTTTCTACCCCGCCGGTAACAGCGTCACTCAAACAGCACGTCACTTTGTCGTTGGCAAGAGCACAATGTTGGCGTTTATAAAGGAGCATGAAATCTCTCGGCGGGACCGAACAGTGGGGCTAAGGAGACCTGACTGATCGGTCATCGACCAAGCGGTTTCCTGACGGCTAACAGTAGCCACTAGCCGATTTCCTCTGGTAAGGATGAGAACCTTGGATCAATTTCTGACCAACCAGATTCGTACTGCTGGTATGGAGATCCGTAACCTATCCATGTTGGAAGACGAAATCAGTCAAGCGATCTACCTTTGTCGAACCGGTAGAGGGATATCATGCATGCATGGCAGCAAAGAAGATAAGGTTCTGGCGAAACCCATGGACAATTGGGGTCGGGTCAATATTGATTGCGTCCATCATCACATCGGGGTTTAAGGCGGTTGTCTCCCAGGTCTCGCCCTTGGCAGCCCTCAAGTGGTTCGGGCATGGAATCGTTGCTATTCTGATGTTCGGAATACCAATATATGTGGTTCTTCTGGTCGTGCTCCTCGTGATTATTGCCTTGGATGTTGCCACTCGCCCTCTGCAAACACCGGTCGCAGTTAGCCAACCAGACTATCTCAGTTATACAACCACAACATACAAACGTTGGACACTAAGGTGGGGCTACAGAGAACGCCTTGACCCCAGACGCTATGAAATACGCGATGTTCGACCAGTATGCTCATGTGATTGTGAGCTGGGCCCCTATCATAGTTTGCCGATCCCTGCCCTGGAGTGTCCTAGATGCGGTAAACGATATCCTGTTTTCTCTCCAGAGGATGCCGACAATGCTGCGAAGGTCATCGAACACGATATTAGGCATGAGACCTACAAAACTCGTCCCGAGACACTAAAAGGTTTGGTCGCCTGATCGAAAACCTGAATAATGAGCACACGTCACCACCAAGATCACCACCACCGGCTACCGCCCCACCGACTACCTCATCATCTACCAAGACGACTAAGGCAACACGCTCGCCACGGTCAAGGCCAGCACAGGCATTGAATAGTTTCAGGTATCGAAAATGTCGTACCAGATTGTCATGATGAATACGTTCCCATCAAGGAAAGGAAAATTATGAGTGGATTACTAGCAGGAGTAAAAGAAGGGTTGTCAATACCGGCCAGACTGATAGACCGGTTGTATCGGACATTCTGCGGGACGTGGTACGCAGTGACGGTGTTCGGAATCATGTATTCGAGGGCGCAGCCCTTCACGCTCCTCGCCGATCTCGTGGGTCGGATGTGGCCCTCAGCCGGTTGGGCGATGAACAATTTCTTGAATGGGATCGACAACTATCACGCCTATTTTGCTTGGGGGTCGGCAATAGCCATTGGGCTCTTGGTTCTCTACCTTCTAGGACGCACCCTACCAGTTGAGGAAAGACGCCAGACAGATACAGGGCGAACGGGGAGCACACTACTCTTCTTCATCATGTTGCTTCAACAAAGCTTTCCTGTTGACTGGAGTATATGGTCGTGGTGGTGGATCGGCTGCATTCCATTCATCTTGTTTGGCATCTCGGCAATTTCAGCGAGGTTCGACAATCAAAGGACGGCTAGTGCTGTGTTGTCAGCTGTCGCTTGGCCCATCCAGGAAGTCTGGAATCTGCTAGTGGGCGACGCCACGACTCGTCCGAGCACGACTCCTCAGATGGTGGCTGAAGGAGCGAGAATTGTCAGGATGTGAGCAGGCTGGCGAAGCCAAATGATGATGTAACTACAACGTAACAAGCCCAGAGACGAGTGGCTGGATTGAGACTGATAACTTTGGAAGGCGACAAGTGAATTGTTGCTGTCAAGGATGAGAACCTTTGATCAGAAGGAGGCCATCACAGCGGCGCACCAATCGGGGCTGGGCGTGTCACAGATCGCCGAGAGGTTCAGCGTGTATCGCTCAACCGTGACTCGCACGCTACGAGGTGCAGTTATCCAACTGAACAGCTCAGCCTTAACGCATGACTCGGTAGAAGCCATCCACCACTTCTACGCCCTCGGTAACAATGTCGCCCAGACAGCGCGCCACTTCGCTGTTGGCAAGAACACTCAGTTCGTGGTCTCGGAACCGTGGCTCGAGTGTTTCTCTGCGAGATAGTCTACCGATGACATTGACGATGAGTCCCGACCTGACCCCGTGTTTGGGTCCATCGTCTTTGAGAGCCATCGGGTTGTTGTTCTTCAGATGTAGCAGCGTAGGCGGCTGGGGTGAGGTAGCTGAGCGTGGAGTGTGGCCGGATCGTGTTGTACTCCTCACGCCAGATGCCGATGACCACCCGGGCGTGGCGCAGGTTCCAGAAACTAGTGATGTTCAAGCTTTCGGCATGTAGCCTGCTGTTGAACGATTCGACAGAGCCGTTGTTCCAGGGCGTGCCCGGCGGGATGAAGACCAGCCCGGCGTGGCCCTCGGCCCAGTCGGCGAGTACCTGGGAGACGAACTCGGGGCCGTTGTCACACCGGATTGCTTGCGGGTAGCCCTTCACGGCGACGATCTGGTCCAACATGCGGGTCAACACAGCCGCTGGGATACGCCGTTCCACCAGCGACGCCAGGCATTCACGGGTGTGTTCGTCGATCAGGGTCGCGATCTTGATCGTCCGGCCCGTCTCGTCAGAATCCCACTGGAAGTCGACTGCCCACACCGTGTTCGGCGTATCGGCGGTGGGCGCGCCAACCGTTGACTGAACGGTTCGTTTCCGGTGACGTTTCACCGGAACACGCAGCCCCTCGTCACGCCACAGGCGCTGCACCTTCTTGTGATTCACATCGGCACCCTGACCGCGCAGATTCGCGTACGCGCGTCGATACCCCCACCTGGGAGGGGCTTCGCGTAGTCGGCCATCCATTGGCGAAGCCAGGCATCCGGGTCGGCGCCCGTGCGATCCTGGGGCTGGCGTCGATACGCAGAACGCGCCAACCCCACGACACGCCAGGCCAGCCGCTGCGACACACCAGGGGTGATCTGGAGATGATCGACAGCCCGGCGGCGTCTGGCCGGGCTCAGAAGTTTCCCTCAGCCAACTGCTTCAAGCAGGCCTTCTCCAACACCACCTCAACCAGCAACCGCTTCAACGTAGCGTTCTCCTTCTCCAACCGTTTCAGCTTCTTCGCGTCGCCGGCCCTCAACCCGCCATACAGGTTGCACCACCGATAGTACGTCGCCTCCGTCACCTCCAGGTCACGGCAGACATCCGCCACCGTGCCACCCCCCAGCCGCCAGGGCATCCGCCCTGCCCAACAAAGTCACTGTCTGCTCAAGTGAATGCCGCCGAGCCTTCCGTCCAGGCATGAAAACCATCCATCCGCCAGGCAACGCTGGCATCAAAACAACTCTCACAATACGTAGACCCAACCAAGGGGGTCAGGCCAAGGGGATTCGGGAGAAAACACATCTGGCACGCAACTGTACCTGTTGATCGCTGTCTATTGTGCGGATACCGGCGACGACAAAAACCATTTAGTGGATTCGCTCATACACCATAACCCGAGATTAGGTCTTGAATGGTATCGAGAAGAAGATAGATATATTTGCAGATTGTATATGGCCGTGATTCTCCATCAAGGAATTACGTCAATCAATTGCCACAGTCCGGCGCTTTCTTTCGCCGCTCGATGGCAGTTTTTAAGCAATTAATAAATAATTCTTGTTCGACAGGGTTGCTAAAGAACGCTCTCGCATCTTCAAGATAAGGTAGAAAGCGCGGATCATCTCTTCCGCGACTAGCATCGTCAAGAACGAAAATCTTGGGGGGCAAGGCAGCTACCTCCGTCTTCGAGCTATTGGTCTGCTCACAATGGGGCCAACTTCGTTTGTTGCTGAGTTATTAATAATACCTTTCCGACAAATGAAATCAAACACATTGACCTATTGGTAATCTTCGTTTTCGGATGCCCGGCCTGCAGTGACGGTTTCAAACCGGGATTTGATGAGCCAACGGGACGCAGACATGATGGAGTTGGTCACAGATACACAGACCAGTACGCTCCAGAGTATCCATGCTTCTCTGGCCGCTGTGGGGCGGCTATTGAAGTAGATGTATGTGGATGCGCCAACCAAACAAGTGGCAACCGTGATAATAACAGATAGTCGAGACCACAGAGATCCAAACAGAAGCCTGTCTGCACTCTTCATTCCGAGCCAAACTCCGATGACTGGCGGGATTGCCAGTAGGGCAACTGCAATGTCTCCATTTCCTTGAAGGATCTGTATCTTGTTGAACACATGCCCAGATGAGAACATACCACCGATGACAGGTGACAATCGAACCTGAAGATAGCCACACACAAACAGGATGAAGGCAGATGTGACAGACGAGACAGTGGTATACCCTGCCGTACCCGGCGTTCTCTCTTCAAACATACAGACAAATTCATAGTCTTTAGAGTGCTTGGCATCTCGCAGGTAGAGGTGTGCTCGTCGTTGACCGTATGCAGGTTGAATGGCGTTTCGTGAGGCACACAGAGTCTCAGCTGCAGGTTTCTTCGGGGCACCTACTTTCTGGATATGCCTGATCTGCTGCGTTCTCATGTAGAAGCCCTCCGGTGCAGATACCTCGAGATGGTAGCTTTGTGCTCTTTCAGCGTTGGGCAGTGGATAACAGATATTCGGGCTTCTGACCGACAGAACGCCGTACAACGTCTGGGTAAATCCACTCACTTTCTCACCAACTCCGCGGGGTAGAATCTCTCGGCTGTCAACGATGAACTCGAAATGCAAGGCACCCGCGTGTGCTTCACGCTGCGAAATGTCGCACTCCACAACAGATGGATATTCGGCCACCAACAAGGACAGCAAGGTGCCTGCCTGTCTTAGCATCTTTTCCGTGTCGGACTGCCCACCCAACAGATATTCGAGTGGTTCGAAGATACCCGTCTTCAGTTCTTCTTCAGTTGATTGGCCTCCATCAATAAAAGAAATAACCTGTTTTTCGATGGTTTGTTTGTAGGTGGCTATGACCAAGTTTTCCTGACTTGGATCAAGTCCAGATGCGATGGAAGCAACGTAGAGTCTCATGTACGCACAGCACAGGGCCACAGCTTCACGGCCCGTTAAGAATCTTGCCCGATCTCCCCCACTATTGAGTCGCAGAGACTCGATTAGTCGCCCTCTAGGATGATAGATCAATGGTAGAAACACTTCTGTTTGGTCTTCGAGTACTGAATCGGCAGGTATGCTGACGAGAAACCTTTGTGAGATGTGGGTGGATCGAGTATTGAGAGAAACTCTCTCAAACAGCTGCTCAATGTAATGCGATGGGTTCAAGACCATGCGACTTATCAGCTGTACCTCCACTTCATTCAGACTCTGCTCATACTGGGCGATGAGTTGGTCAAGGGTACCCGTGTCAGTAGTGTGAATTAGCTGGCCTTTATCTCTTAGCCCAAATAGAGGCCACACCATGTACCAGTAAGCCACAATCAGTCCGATACCAACAACGAACAATGCACCACTAATCCATCCCAACCACGGAACTGATAGTATCCGAAAGACAGCAATAAGGATTAGACCTAACAGTAAGCACAAACTACCTGTAACGATTGAAGAACTTCGTATTCCATGCTCTTTCACGGACCCCATTGTTTCCGGTGACTTAGGCATGATGACGCAAGCCTTTACTCATGAGTTAACAGTAGCGCAGCTTGAAATCAGGTTTCGACATTGTCTACATATGATGTGAACAAGGCGTAGTAAACGGGGGGTATTCGGTCGCTTTGCTCCCTGTGACGGCTGACTTCGCGCACGCCACAAGAACCTCCCTTGGGAGGTTCTTGTCTGTTTTTTCGGGGTATAGGCCAAAATGTGTGTCTGGCCCGGGCGTGTCAGAAGGGTGGGACGGCGTGGTCGGTCAGACTTTTGGCTGCTTGTCTTGATCGTCTGTTGGTATATTGGGCGACGCGTGTCCAGACCTCAAGGGCGGTGTTGGGGTCGACGATCGATCTCGGTGACCCACTCGTCGATGGCGGCGACCGCCTCGTCTAGAGAGAGCGTGATACCGATGGACTCGGCCAGCGGTGGGTAGGCGACCCTCCAGTACTCGTTTATCACAAACATCGGCGGCCAGTGGCGCACCGGACGTCCAAGTTGGGCGGCTTCGTCAGCCCGGAAGTCGAAAATGTCCACGCAAGCAGACTTCAACGGCGCAGGTGGAACGCCAGGATAGAACGCCTCCTTGATCAGCAACAGGTCGCAGATGTCGTGAACCCGCTGGTTTTCATAATCCTCAGTGTCGGGATCGGATGCAGCATGAAGCTTCTGAGCAACCTGATAGTCCATCGCCACGCCGATCAGGTGCTCAGGGGCATCCAGGCCGAAAAACCCGAGGTTCGGTGGCGGAACGATCTGCGACTGACTTGCCATATTCCCCTCAGGGAATGACACCTCAACCTGAATGCGTCGCCATGGAGAGCCTTTCGCCCTGAGTTGGACCCAGAGCCTGCGCGGCTTGACCAGTTTCGGAGCGTCAATCACTTCGATCTCGGTCCGGGCCAACTCGAATGGCCCCCATGGCAATGCCAGCGCTTCGTCGAGCCTGTCTGCGAACTCGGCCAGCCCACCCCGGAACATTGTGTCGACATCACTAGTCGTACGCGCACTTAGGCCAAGGTTAAACTCGATGTACACCCCTCCCTTGACTAGGAACACCGGCTGCTGATCGACTCCGAGCGCGCGCTGCAGAGCCGCAACAACGACGGTGGACGCTACCAGCCAACCCAGACGTTTCGCAGTCACCCTGGTGTCGCGTTCTGCGTCCGACAGCCATCTGTTGAGCGCTTGAACGCTGGGAGCCGGACGATGCTTGTCGGGTAAGTCGAAGACTCTCATTGTCGTGGATTCCTCAGGTTGTGGCGTTGGCATTCAGCTGTGGCCTCGTCAATCCGCCCTTGGCGTCGCGCGGTATTGATGGCTTGGAGTACGAGATCGAGGCGCACCCGGCTGGCGATGCACTGGTCGATGGCAGTCGCAACGGTGACGGTCGGGATGAACTCCCACCAACCGATCTGGGACGCATCGAGGTCTTGGTAATGAATGACCAGAGCGGGAGGTTCGCTGGCTCGGCGCAACTTCTTCTCCCGCCTGGGGATTGTGACGTGCGTCTTATCAGGGTTGATGTTGCACAACTCGTAGACGAGGAGCGCCGTGTCGTGGGATAATGCGGCACGAGGATCTCGTGTCCACAACACCGCTTCCATCAGGTGATCGTTGGCACCGACTGGCCACTGAGGAAATCGGTACACGCCCTGGGATACGCGCTCCAGAGCGCCCCTGCTTGCGAGCTTCGTCAACTCCAGCGGCACAATGCCCAGGTTCCGTGCGTCCTGAGTCGTGACATAGCCGTAATGTTCCACAGCCACATCCCATAAGTCCGTCCGGATCGTCATGGACAACACTATACCGATTCTGGGATAGTTTTGTCCGTAGGATAAAGGGTGGGGCTAGTGGACAAGGACATACAGTTGTTTGGTTTAGGTGTACATTGCGGAGGCGGTATTCGGTCGCTGCGCTCCCTGCGACCGCTGACTTCGCGCACGCCACAAGAACCTCCTTTGGGAGGTTCTTGTCTGTTTTTTCGGGACCTGCGTCTGTCGAGCTAGCTCGCCAGCCACATGTCCCGAAAAAACAGGAGAGCCGACATTTGTCGGCTCTCGGGCGTGTTTGGCGGAGGCGGTGGGATTTGAACCCACGAGAGGGTTGAAGCCCTCAACCCGCTTAGCAGGCGGGCGCCATAGACCGAACTAGGCGACGCCTCCAATTGCTGTGACAACTTTAGCCGGAAGGGGGGCGGCAAGGAAAGTCAGAGGATTAGAGGGGTTGGACTCCCAGGGTGCCGACCAGATAGTCGCGGTAGGTCTGGGAGGCCCAGCGGTCGTGCCAGCCTTGTACCTCGATGTGGCGGTTCTCCATGTCTAGGCGGGCGACCACCTCGGCGTTGTTGGGCTGGGACATGAAGTGGTCCAGGGAGGCCAGGGCGAATTGGGCTCGGCGTACATCCAGGTTCTGCTTCGCGTCCAGTCGGGCGGCGTACCAATCGGAAGCCAGGATGGACTCGGCGGTGAACAGGGCGCGGAACTCGGGGCTGGTCAAGGTCCAGCCTTCCTGAGACGTGCCGTTGGCCATGATCTGCAGGAGGGCCTTCAAGGGAGGGCAGGCGTACGAGATCGTGCCGTCGGCGATGTACGCCTGGGCCACTCGGGCGTGGGTGGCGACGATGGTCCGCACCGAGTCGGCGAACTCGTGGATGTCCTGGGTTTCGGGACGCAACATCGCTTCGGTGAACACCATCTCCGGGTGCATGAAGATACGGCCGAAATAGACAACGGCCAAGCGTTCGGTCATGCGATAGCCCAGGCGGGAAGCAAGAATGGTCTCACCATCCACCTCGATGTCGGCCACGGGTTCGAGGGCGCCCTCAGCGATCAGGTTCTTGGCCGAGCGCTCCTGTTCGGTCATCCGGGAGAACAGCTCGGGG
>WREX01000027.1 GCA_009779115.1 Propionibacteriaceae bacterium | reverse complement strand
CAGCGGATTCAGGCTTAGCCGTACGAGCATACCTTGTCAGTCCTGAGTACGCATACTGGACTGCCAGGTGAACTCGGGAAGAGACTGGCTTAGCCCGAATGCACCGATCGCTTGCGTAGCGAGCGCCACCATCTGAGTGTCATCAGTGGGTGTGCACTGTTTACGCGTGCCCCCGACTTTGTGGGAACTCACCTTCCCGTACAGATGGGTGCCATGGGCACATCGACAACGCGGAGGCAGACTGGACGTCTGTTGAGCGGTGGCGATGGGGCCAGGGTGCCCATATGGGGGTGCGGAGCAGCAATGGATCGGTGCATTCGGGCTTAGTCGTGGGCTTCGCTTGGCCGGGCAGTCAAGGTCAGCAGGGTCGCTTCGGGGGGGCAGAAGAAGCGGTACGGCGCGTACGGCGAGGTGCCCAGGCCAGCGGAGACGTGGAGGTAAGCCGAGGACTGGCCCAGGTGGTGGGTGCTCAGGCCCTTGGCCTGCTCGCGAGGCAGGTCGCAGTTGGTGGTCAGAGCGTGGTTGCCGGGCAGGCACACCTGGCCGCCGTGGGTGTGGCCGGCGAAGATCAGTCCTGCGCCATCGGTGACCATCTGGTCGAGCACTCGGCGGTACGGGGCGTGGGTCACACCGATGAGGAGGTCGGCTTGGCTGGGTTCGCCCATCACTTCGTCGTAGTCATCGATGTCCATGTGTGCGTCGCCGCATCCGCGTACTTCAATGGTCGAATCCTTGATTCGGAAAACTAGTCTTTGTCGTTCAGCGTTGGTCCACCCCAGGTCTTCCAGGGTACGGATGAGGACCGCGGTCGGCAGGGTTGCAGCGGTGTAGTTGTGGTCGCGGCTGACGAAGTATTTCAGCGGGTTGAGCGGGCGCGGGTAGTACATGTCGTTGGAACCCAGGACGAACACGGCGGGTGCCTGCATCAGGGGGCCGAAGGTGTGGACCAGCGACTGAAGAGCAGAGGGGGCAGCAATATTGTCACCCGTGTTGACGAGGAAGTCGGGACGAAGGTGAGCCAGGGCTCGTACCCAAGCCATCTTCTTGGTCTGGCTGGCCAGAAGGTGCAGGTCGGACAGGTGCAGGATGCGGATCGGCTGATGACCTGGGGGCAGAACCGGCACGGTGGCATGCCTGAGCAGGTACGCGCGGTTCTCGATGGCCATCGCGTACGTCACGCAGGACGCGCCGATCAGCCCGGTCACCCCGAGCAGGGAACCCACCAGGGTGGATGTCTTCATCATGTGTCCTTCATGGTCAAATGCGACGGATCAGGGGACCGAGTAGAACCATGCGTTGGCGCCCGGATGATCCTTGGTGATGACGTCGGTGAGATTGCGATAGGCACCATCGTCGTTGTGGCTGGCGAAATACACGTCGACCCCGTTCGGAGTGTCGTCGATCCGCGAGACCGTCATGATGTGGTCAGCCCTGCCGTCGAGGTTCCAGTCGAAGACTCCTATGTCGCCCAACTTGAGTTGGTCCAGTTGGTCGAGACTCAGCCGGGTCCAGCCCTTCGATTTCATCCAGGCGTCCATGCTCGGTGCGAAGGTCCACGCGGAGGAGGCCGATCTTGGGCCGAGGCTGTACCAGGTCAGATCCATGGGTATCCCGCGTTCGTACAGACCCTGGCTGGCGAAATTGGCGCAATCCCCGCCCGCCGGATTGTAGTCTCCCCATTCGGCTGTGTTGTAGTCGGTGACATGGGCCAACAAGTACGTCAGCTGGGTTTGCACAGCCGAACTGGTCGGCGTGAGGGTGACAGTGCTCTGGGTGGAGAAGGGGATGTCGGTGAAGGAGAGATTGATGGGCGCGGCGTTGTCGGAGGTCAGACATTGGGCGATGCTGGAATCCAGCCAATCGGTGTCGGCCAGGGAACGACCGTTGGCGCCAGAGCGGGCGACACCAACGGGCGCCCCGCTCGCGTCGGTGAGCAGGTCTTGATTGACGGGGGCTGTGTTGAGACTCGGCTGGAGTGTCTGCTGGATGAAGGATTGGATCTTCTGGGAGTCGAACGTGACCGTCAGGCCGGTGTTGCCAGGAGTGATCGATGCCATGGATGCGATGTCGGCGGGGGTGAGAGAGTAGACCGTGGAGCCGTTGTAGTCCAGGGAACACGTCGTGGTCAAACGCTGATTGATCCAGTCCGCTGCGGTCTTGGCCTGATCGTCGCTGATCTGGGGGGCGATGTCGGTGGGGGTCAACGTGAAAGACCCTTTGCCAGCCTGGGCGTCCAGGGTTGCTGTGATCGCCTCAATGTCAGTTGCGTCCACTCCCACACCCGACGAGGCCGCGGTTGTGACGAACTGGCTCGTGTCCGCGTCGTACACCAAACCGGCATTGACGGGCGCCACGAGTTGCCCGGAGTAGGTCGAGTCCAGCCAGGTGTTGAATTGGTCGGGGTCGATGGTCACGGACAGATCAGTGGTGGGGCTCTGGTTCAGACGCAGGATCCAGAAGGGTTTCTGTGACTGCTGCTGGAGCGAGGAGAGGATTTGTTGCCGGTCGACAGTGACGCCGAGTTCGGCGCCGGTGGCGTGGGTGGTGACCCCGTCCAGAGTGATGTCCACGCTGATGTCGGCCTGCATGCGATCCAGGACGAGTTCGGCCTGGGCCGGTGTCATTCCGGACAGATCATGGCCTTGCACCGACGTGCCGGGAAGGAATCGATTGGCGTACGCCACATCCATGATAAGGCCGAATGACACGACAATGACGACCCATGCGACAGCCACGACCGAGACGATCCTTGTGACGGGGCGGCGGTACCACGCAAGTGTGGCTGGGCTCGCGTGCCGAGGAGGGGTGGATATCGACCGTCGCGGCACAGACACAGACGCCCGACGAGCACCGCTGGGTGAACTGTGCTGCGGGGCTGGGGTGTGCTGGGGATGTGGCCGTTCATAAGAAGAGTGATACGGGGGGAGTGTGCTGGGCAGAACAATCCTCCTTCACTCACGCGATGATCTGGCTGGCATCAGGTTTGCTGCCGACCAGTCGCTGATCCGTCTTCGCTCACGTGTCATGCGAGGGTCATGGTGCTGGTCGCGCTGCCGGTACGGACCGGGAGAGCGCGCCGACGCCATGATGACCCAATGACGATAGTCCGCACGACTGCCTATTTCGTTGATTTTACCGTGTTAGCGTCTGTTCCTGGAAGCACACGACTGATGTGGACAAAGTACGTCGGACAAGCCGCATCAGGGGACCGATAGACGTGGTCATCACGTGGTCATCTGGCATGGGCGACGGCGCTGATACGTCAGGTGTTGGTCAGGCAGCCTCGCGGCTAGTTGGCAGGACCACATGCCCGCCGACAGGGACCATGACCGGGCGGGGGATGGAATTGTCGGGCGAGCTGACCTCTTCGCGTACACGCTCGTTGCCGTCATCGACGCCGCTCAGCACGGCGGCGATGGTCTTGCCGACAGATTCGGGGGTCTTCTCGGGCGCCTTGATCCGCGAGAAGGACTTGCCGCCGAGGAAGACGAAGACCGCCGCGGCGACCAGGAGCAGGAAGACCGCCATCAGTGTTCCCCAGAACACACATGCCCACGGGCTCAGCCGGGTGGTCGACGCATAGAGCCAGGCGAATCCCGCCGCGATCGTGAACCACAGAACAATAGTGGCGGAAATGGCGAAGTATCCCGCGGCTCCGAACAGTCCACTCCCGATGCCCGCGCGCTTGATCGACGGCTTGATTTCGGCTTTGGCCAGGGCGATCTCATCGGAGATGATCACTCGTACATCTGCGACGATGCTGTTGACGAGATCAGAGACTTCGCTGGGGCTGGACATGGTTCCTCCTTGACCGTCTCAGACTACCAGCGTCACTGTCCAGATTCAGCGACGCAGGACGGGACTTCAGGCACCCCGCCGCGTCACAGCGAGATCGACAAACCGCTGTCCCGGCGTCTCAAGGTGGTCGTCAGGGTGGCTTGGTCCACCTCGGCCCTCCAGCACTGCATCTGGTAGGGCAGCATCAGGGGATCGGGCGGTCGCGCGTACTCGTCGTACAACTGCCCCACTTCGTCGAGCATCTGAGCGACCTGGTTTTCGTCCAAGTCTTCAGCACCGGCGGCCCGGCGGGCACTGTCCTGGAGTTGGGCCCGCGTCGACGGCACCCACATCCGGAAGGTCATCTGTTGCGGACGCGGGAAGTAAGTCGATCCTTGCAGCGCCTCCACGGACTCGACGCCATAATCATTGATCATAGCCCCGGGTAAGCGGGACTGGACGATGCGCCTCAGCTTCTTCACCCACGGCACAGAATCGTCGCGGGTGACGTACGCCACGCCGATGCGCCCGTGGGGACGCAAGACCCGTGCCCAGGCTCCCAAGGCCTGCCCCGCAGAGTACTCGTGGAAATTCTGAATCGACAGCACCGTTGAGAAGCAGCACGGGTCGAAGGGCAGGGATTCCCCCTTGGCAACGACTGTGTGGAGCATGACATGGCGCGCGGCGACGGCCTTCAGGAGAACGGCGTCGGTGTCGACGACGGTCACGGCATGACCCGCCCGGACCAAGGTGAGGGGGTATCCGCCAGCCGCTCCCATGAGGAGGATGGATGAACGCTCAACCCCGACCAGCCACTCCAAGGCCGCGGGCGGGATCATCGAAACGGACGCCATGCCTGAACTGTACAGAATAAGTTGAGGCTCGCCAACTGTAAAACACTCCAGTCCCCACATCTATGAAAAACCCGTGTCCACCAGGGGATTACTGATATGACAAGCAACGTTGGATGCTTGTTTGTAAGGGTGGGGAGCGTGGGGATCAAGCTCGGTTATTTCGAGTTCCGCTGTATCGGTGGCAGTGGCGTCACTGGTCTGACAGGCTGGTGATGGCCCGCACTTATCCACAGGTACGCATCACCGGCAAAAGTTATCCACAGATCTGAAGTCGTGTGACACCTGCCTGCGGTCCCGGTCAATAGACACTGTGTGACAAATGAACAGATGTCGACGACCCTGCTGACCACCGACACACGACTGGCTGATATGGCTCAGGCTTCGGCTGCCGCGATCGGCTCCTCCTTGTCGGTGATGACCGATCCGCAGGAGCTGAGGACTGTCTGGCGCACGTCAGCTGTGATTCTGATCGGTGCCGACCAGGTCGGGCAGGTGGCCGGTTGGGCTCTTCCACGCAGGGATCAGACGTACTTGGTGGGGCAGGCCGACTCACAGGAGGCCTTGTGCCGGTGGTCCATGCCCCTGGGGGCTTCGGTGATCGTCTTGCCCGAGGGGGGCAAGTGGCTGTCGCGGGTGATCGCCGGTCGTGGGGTGGGTTCGGACACCGGCACGGTGGTGGCCGTGCGAGGCGGGGTCGGGGGAGTCGGGGTGTCGACGCTGTGCGCCGGAGTGGCCCTGGCCGCTGCCCGACGACCCCTAAAAGTGGCTTTGGTCGATTGCGATCCGCAGGGAGGAGGACTCGATCTTTTGCTGGGTGCGGAGAACACCCCTGGCTGGCGGTGGGACAAGCTGAAGAATGCAGTTGGCCAGATTGCCGACATCACGCCGATGCTGCCCAACGTCGAGGGGATCACGCTGGTGTCGATGACAAGGCCAGACCCTGTGCCTGTGTCCGCCCAGGCCTTCGAGGCGGTGATCGACTGCCTGGCCCGAACCCATCAGCTCGTCCTGATTGACCAGGGGCGTACTGACACGAACGGTGGGAGTGTCGTGCGTCGCAGCGTGGTGGTTTCAGCTCAGACAGTACGGGCCTTGGCCGCCACGAGGGCCAGTGTCATCCACGCCGATGTCGGGCAGTGCGGGTTGGTGATCCGCAAAGGGGGATCGGTGTCGGCCGGAGACGCGGCCAGGGCGGTGGAGCTGCCCTTGGTCGCGGTGTTGCCCACCGTTGCCGAATTGCCCCGGCTGGCTGACCGCGGCGTCCCACCCTGGCCGTCGGGAGGATGGAAGAGGGCCTGTGTGCGCGTCTTGCAGTGGTGCTTGGGCGAGACCTCGGGCGCCCGGAGGTTGCGATGACAAGCGATGACATCCAACGTGAGGTCCGACGTCATTTGGCTTTTCTGGGTCGGCCGGCGACCGCGCTGGACATCGCCGAAGCCCTGCGTGCCACGGGTCAGATCGTGTCGGATTCGGTCGTCCTGGCCGTGCAGGATGGCATCACCCGGGATTCGATGGGGATCGGGGTCTTGGAACCGCTCTTGTCGATCGAAGGGCTGACCGACATCGTGGTCAACGGCGCCGATCAGGTCTTCATCGACCGGGGCATGGGTTTGGAACCGACTCGTGTGCGCTTCGATGACGATGACGCCGTGAGGCAGTTGGGAGTCCGGCTAGCCGCGTTGGTGGGGCGTCGACTTGACGACGGCTCGCCGTATGTCGACGCCCGATTGCCCAATGGGGTCCGCTTCCACGCCGTCTTGTCCGGCATTGCCCACCCCGGAACCTGTTTGTCCTTGCGAGTCCCGGCGAAGAATCGGCTGAGCCTGGATGATTGGCTCCGTTCAGGCAGTGTTGACCCACGTATGGCCTCGATCCTGCGCCGCTTGGTCGAAAAGAAGGTCGCCTTTCTCATTTCTGGAGGGACTGGTTCCGGCAAGACCACTCTGTTGGGCTCATTGCTGTCTCTCGTTCCTGGTCAGGAGCGCATCGTCATTGTGGAGGACTCGCGGGAACTGGACCCGGACCATTCACACACAGTGTCATTGGAGTCGCGTCCCGCTAATGGAGAGGGAGCGGGGCTGGTGACCATGACCGACCTTGTCAGACAGGCCCTGCGCATGCGGCCAGACCGCTTGGTCGTCGGGGAAGTACGTGGCGGCGAACTGAGGGACCTTCTTCAAGCTCTCAACACAGGCCACGAGGGCGGCTGCGGGACGATCCACGCCAACAGTGTGGCTGACCTGCCGGCTCGTTTCGAAGCCCTGGGAGCATTGGGTGGCTTGTCGGCTGAGGCGACACGGGCCCAGGTGGCTTCGGCCATCCGCGTACTGGTCCATGTCAGCCGCGTGTCAACCGGACGTGAGGTGTCCGAAATTGGTGTGATGACTCGTGACAGTACGGGTGTGAGTGCTCGTCTGGCTCTGAGGCGTCGCGATGGCCAGACCCAGGAGGATGACGGGATGGCGGCACTGATGGAGGTGCTGTCGTGATCGTGGTGGCGGTTCTGGCAGCCATGGCGACTGCCTGGTTGCTTGTTCCCGCACAAGGTCCAGGGCTGAAACGGCTGGCGGCCAAGTCGAGGGGAGCTCCTGATGTGGATTTGTGGCGGGTGATCGTCGGAGCCGACATCGTGGCAGCTGTGGCCGGACTGTTCATCAAGCCTCTCGGCATCCTGGCGGCGGCGGCCATGGTGTGTACGACAGTGACTTGGATCGTCATGACACGCGTCAACGACAAACGCGCTCAACGCATGACCCGTGAAGTGGTGCGGACTGCCCAGGTCCTGGAGTCCCTGTTGGCCCTGGGGCACATTCCCACCTCGGCGATGAGCCTGGCAGCGGAGGAATGCCCGGTTCTCGCCCCCGTGGTGGCCGAGTTGCGGATGGGCGGTGACCCCTGGGATGTGCTGGATGAGTTGTCCCGTCGTCCCGGCCAGACCGGACTGGCCGAAATTGGCCAGGCCTGGAGGGTGGCGCAGGTGTCAGGCGCCTCGATGCATGCCAGTCTGGAGCGGGTACGCCAGAACCTTGAGGAGGCTGCCGAAACGGCGCTGATCGTCACCGGCGAACTGGCGGGACCTCGTGCCACAGGGCAATTGCTTGGCTTGTTACCCCTGGTCGGCCTGGGAATTGCCTTCGCGCTGGGTACCAATCCGCTGGTCTTCCTCACCGCCGGCATGGCGGGCCGGTCCTGCCTGCTGATCGGGCTTGGACTGGCGTGTTGCGGCCTGGTGTGGAGTGAATTCTTAGGCCGGACCGGCCCCGCCGGATCGCGTGGACGAAAGAAGTCATCATGGACCTGACCCGGTGGGTAGCGGTGATAGGCGCCGGTTTGTCGGTGTGGATGTGGTTGCCTGGCGACGGGATAACCCGCTTGCGTCCAGCTGTGCCAGTACGACTGCCCACCTGGGCGCAGCCATTGCCGTCAGCCATGGGCTCCAGAATCCGATGGTGGATCGGCGGCGTCACCGCTCTGCTCGTGGTCGCCTACGGCTGGGGCTGGTCACCGGGCGTCGTTGTGGTCGGCCCAGTGATCGCAGCTGGAGTGTGGGTCGGATTGGGCCGTCTGGAACCAGCGGGGACCCGCAGCCGGCGATTACAGACATTGTACGAATTGCCGCGTGCGCTCGACCTGGTGCGGGCCTGTGTACGGGCCGGGCAGCCTCTGCGCAATGCCATCGAAACAGTGGCCCAAGCCGTGGGCCCTCCCATCTCAAACTTGTTCGGCACAGTCAGTAATGCCCTGTCGGTGGGGATGTCGGAAGCGCAGGCCTGGGCGGTCTTGAAGGAGGACCCGGTCATCGGCTTCGTGGCTCGTGATCTCACGCGAAGTGCGACCTGGGGAACAGCCGTGGTCGACGTCCTGGCCCAGCATAGTGTCGATCTGCGCCGTCAGGGCAGGGCCGCGCAGTTGGCCGCGGCCAAGTCTGTCGGAGTCAAGAGCGTGCTGCCGCTCGGGTTGTGCTATTTACCAGCATTCATGCTCATCGGAGTGGTTCCAGTGATCGCGGCAGGGCTGTCCGGCCTCTTCCGGTGAGGTGCTTCATATCCACAGGTGTGGCGCACCAGCGTCAGTTATCCACACTCTCGTCAGGTCATCCCAAAACGCCGAGGCCTCACCCCATGGTAATCACTGTCCAGATCGGACCAGCGCACCAGCGCTAAACGAAGGAGCGACAATGAAGAAATTGATCAACGCGATCCGATCCCTTTTCCATGGCGATCATGAGGCGGGTATGGCTACAGCGGAGTACGCCGTCGGCACCGCAGCCGTCATCTCACTTGGAGGTGTCTTGTGGAGGCTCCTCAACGACCCTGCTTTCCGGGAACTGCTCTGGAAGCTCATCCAGTGGCTTTTCAACCTGATCATGTCGATGTTCGGCGGCTAACAAGCCACAGTGTGCCGGGTCAGTCTTTGTGACTGGCCCGGCACCTGCCTTTGTCAAGGATAATAAGGAGGAGTCATGAGAAGGAAGAAAAACAACCGCGTCTGGTCTAGAGGTGTTGTCGGTGGTGATCAAGGAATGGTGACCGTGGAGATGGCCTTCGCCGCCTTGGGCCTGGGCCTGGCGCTCGCCATCGGGACCGGATTCCTGGGTGTCGTGTTGGGACAGGTCCAGTGTGGCGACGCGGCTGCCCAGATCGCCCGGCAAGAGGCACGAGACGATGTGGCAGCCGTCAACGAGATCACGGGACGACTACCCGATTCAGCGTCAGTCCATGTCACCCACGAGTCCGACCGGGTCGTCGTGACAGTGACCATCGATCTACGGCCCTGGGGCACCTACTTGCCCACCTTCCAGGTTCATTCAACCGCGTCGGTCGTCCCGGAAGCAGGCCGACGATGAACAGGTGGGACCAGTCCCGGCAAGGGCGTCAAACCGGCAGTGTGACCATGGCACTTCTCGTGGGTGGTTTCGCACTGGTCATCGGGATGCTGATCGCCTCCCTGGTGGTCAGTTATGTCATGGCGCTTCACCAGGCACGCGAGGCCGCCGACTTGGCCGCCGTGACAGCAGCAGGCCAGGCCGCCCAGTCCGTGACCGATGATCGGGCCTGCGCCATGGCCGCCAGTGTCACGCAGGACAACCGAGCGGAGATGACGTCCTGTGAGATCGTCAGAGCCGGATCCGACCTTGCGGTTGAGGTGACAGTCACGGTCAACCTTCATTGGACGATTCCGGGGCTTCCCGGCACGGTGTCATCGGTGTCGTACGCGGGAAATCTTCAATGATGACATCGAACATGTTTCCTGTTGGGTGGCACCCCGTTCGGGTTCAGCCCGAATGCACCGATTGCTGGCGTAGCGAGCGACACTGTGGGGGTGCGATGGGTCGGTGGGTGGCGTGAAGGCAGACTGGACGTGAAGTTGAACGACGCCCGACGAGCCAGCGTGCCTCCACAGGGTCGCGCAGCAGCCATGAATCGGTGTATTCGGGTTTAAGGGCCGGTTCAGGGTTCCGTTTGCAGGGTTCCTCTCAGGAGGATGTGAGATGCTGAGCAGGTGAACACCTACATGGATGTCATGAAGCGCCTGCGCGACGACTTCATGCGGGCTGACTACCGGACCGACGCAGTCCTGAACGCCATCGGCCAGCAAGGACAGATGGCTTTGACAAGAAACCACACCATGGCTGCCTCACGAGCTTTAGCGGGACGAGGCGATGGTTTGGCCACCTTGATCCGTCTCTTCGTCCTCCAGCAGTGGCAGCCCACTGAGCCTGTCGCAAGGACCGTCGACGCCGCCAGTCTGGCTGATCTGGGTTTGCTTACCCAGGAGGGATCGGGATTCCGCGCATCGGTGGATGTCCGGCCGTTCGCGGATGACACGGATGGCACGTCGGGATGGGTGGTCTCCGATCACACGGCCACGTTGGACACTCGCGACTTGGCTCCGGCGCCAGATCTGGTCCTCGGCATCTCGCCGGCTTCCATCAGCTTGTCGCAGATCACCCCCCGCAAATCGGTGGGCCGGGCCCTCGACCTTGGCACGGGCAGCGGTGTCCAGAGCGTGCATGTCGCCCGGCGGGCCCGGCAGGTGGTGGCGACCGACGTCAATCCCCGGGCTCTGACCCTGGCCAATCTGACCTTCGCCCTCAATGCGATCAAGGTGGAGACGAGACTGGGTTCGTTGTACGACCCTGTTCAGTCCGAAACTTTCGATCTGATCACATCGAATCCGCCTTTTGTGATCTCCCCGGGAACCGGCCCCAGACTGGTGTACCGGGAGGCCGGCCAGTCTTCGGACGACCTGATGAGGGACATCATTACCGGCGCGGGACCACACCTGACAGATGGTGGATCCCTGCACATTGTGGGCAACTGGGCCCATGTGCGTGGTTCGTCCTGGTCTGAGCGGGTGGCCGCGTGGATTCCCCGGGGGTGCGACGGTTTCTTCGTCGAGCGGGAGACACTCGATCCCTACGAGTACATCGAGATCTGGTTGGCTGACGCGGGCCTCGCGGGAAAACCTGACTATGCTGCGCGCTATTCTGAGTGGCTCGACTATTTCGACCAGTTGAACATTGAGGGTGTCGGTATGGGCTGGGTGACCATGGTCAAGTCGGGGTCTGCTTCCCCGAGGGTGATCTGTGAGTCGTGGCCTCACCCCGTACGCCAACCGGTGGCTCAGGATCTCATGGCTCATCTGAGGGCGATGGACGTCCAGTCGTGGTCTGACACCCAGATCATGGATTTGCCGTGGGTACTCGCGCCTGGCTGCATGCAGGAGACTGCCAGTGTTCCCGGACACGAGAACCCGACCCAGGTCGTCCTCCGCCGGGGGGATGGATTGATGCGGGCCGTCGAGGTGGATCCAGCCTTGGGCGGGGTCCTCGGGGCGTGCGATGGAGAACTGCTTCTGGGAAGGATTATCGCCGCAGTCGCCCAGTTGATGCAGGCTGATCTTCGCGCCCTCACCGACGATGTGATGCCACATATCCGACACCTCATCTCCCAGACCTGGTTGACACCATCTGGTGGCACCGGTGTCCGGTGAATGGTGACCGATGTGCTAGCGTGCTCACTCAGGGATGCGCAGCAGCCATGAATCGGGGGATTCAGGCAATGTTTGTGCGTCGATGCAGTTCTGAGAGGTAGAGATATGGGCCAGAAGAAGCTGGTGATCGTTGAGTCACCCACCAAGGCATCTAAGATATCGTCATACCTGGGTCCGGATTACATAGTCGAATCAAGCCGGGGCCATGTCCGCGACCTGCCGACCACAGCCGCTGAAATACCGGAAAAGTTCAAACACGAGAAGTGGGCTCGTACAGGTGTCGACGTGGACAACCACTTCCAGCCGCTCTATGTCGTCACCGCCGACAAGAAAAAGACGATCGCGGAGTTGAAGAAGAAGCTGACCGCAGCCGATGAACTCCTGCTCGCCACTGACGAGGACCGGGAGGGCGAGGCGATCGCCTGGCACCTGATGGAGGAATTGAAACCCAAGGTTCCGGTCAAGCGAATGGTCTTCCACGAGATCACGCCGGCAGCTATCCAGGCGGCAGTCACCCATCCGCGACAGTTGGACACAGACCTGGTCGACGCGCAAGAAACCCGCCGCATCCTGGACCGGCTGTACGGCTATGAGGTCTCGCCGGTGCTGTGGAAGAAGGTCATGCCGCGTCTGTCGGCCGGCCGGGTCCAATCGGTGGCGACGCGGCTGGTGGTGGACCGTGAGAAGGAGCGAATGGCCTTCCGGAGCGCGTCGTATTGGGATCTGTCGGTCGGGCTGGATGCCGGGGAATCGGCGGATCCGCGCACGTTCACGGCTCGTCTGACCCAGATCGGCGACACGAAAGTGGCCCAGGGGCGCGACTTCAGTTCGAAGGGAGAATTGACCTCGGATCTGATCGCGCTGACCCAGGAGTCGGCGACCCGCCTGGCCGACGCCATCCACGCGGCAACCTGCACGGTCCGTGAGGTGGAGGCCCGCCCGTACACGCGAAGGCCGTACGCACCCTTCAGGACGACCACCTTGCAGCAGGAGGCGGGCCGCAAACTCGGGTTCACTGCACAACGCGCCATGTCAGTGGCTCAAGACCTCTACGAGGCCGGGTGGATCACCTATATGAGAACAGACTCGGTGATCTTGTCCGAGCAGGCCGTCCAAGCCGCGCGGACCCAGGTGAAACAGCTGTACGGCGACAAGTACCTTCCGGCCAAACCCAGGGTTTATACCTCCAAAGTCAAGAACGCCCAAGAGGCTCACGAAGCCATCCGCCCTTCTGGGGAGGTGTTTCGTACCCCGAAAGAATCGGGGTTGGCAGGGGACCAACTCAAGCTGTATCAACTGATCTGGATGCGGACCTTGGCCTCGCAGATGGCCGATGCCGAAGGTGAGTCTGTGACGATCCGCATCGACGCCGCCCACGCCGGGGTGGACGTGGACGGCCAGGTACGCGACCGGTCCCGCCTGGTCGCGTCAGGTCGTACGGTCACCTTCCCCGGGTTCCTCAAAGCCTATGTCGAGTCCCATGACGACCCCGAGGAATCCGAGGACGACGCACAAGCCCGATTGCCCCACTTGGACAAGGGCCACAGTCTGACGGTGGTGGATGTCACGCCGTCCGGCCACGAGACCAAACCCCCGGCCCGCTACACCGAACCCAGCCTGGTGGCCAAACTGGAGGAGCTGGAAATCGGCCGCCCCAGTACGTACGCCTCCATCATCCGTACCATCACCACCCGCGATTACGTGTTCAAGAAGGGATCGGCTCTGGTCCCGACCTGGCTGGCCTTCGCCGTGACCAGGCTGCTGGAGGAGCAGTTCTCCCAACTCGTCGATTACGCGTTCACCGCCACCATGGAAGAGGACCTCGACGAGATCGCCAAGGGCGGGGCCAAGCGGCTCGACATCCTCAACCGCTTCTATTTCGGCACACCGTCCGCCAAGGGACTCCAGGCACTCGCCACCGAACTGGGCGGCATCGACCCGCGCAAACTGTCGACCTTTGAGATCCCCGGCGACGAGGGTCTGGTCGTCCACGTGGGCAGGTACGGCCCCTACGTCGAGGACGCGCTGGGCAAGAAGGTGACCATTTCCGACCAGATGCCCCCCGACGAGTTGACGCAGGAGGCTGCTGCGGCCCTCCTCCAGGCTCCCGGCGCCACGGAACGCGAACTGGGAACCGCGTCGGCCACGGGTTATCGCGTGGTCGCCAAAGATGGCCGGTACGGGCCGTACGTCACCGAAATCCTCCCCGATGATGCCCCCAAGTCGGCCAAACCGAGGACCGGGAGTCTGCTGAAGTCCATGACTCTCGACGCCGTCAACCTCGAACAGGCGGAAATGTTGCTGAGCCTGCCTCGCACGGTGGGGATGCTCGACCAGACTGCGGTCACCGCTCAGAACGGCAGGTACGGCCCCTACATCAAGAAGGGCACCGTCACCCGCCCCCTGCCCAGCGAGGAAGCCATCTTCGAAATCACCCTCGACGAGGCGAAGGCACTGTTGGACGCGGCTCCAGTCAGGGGCGCCCGTCAGGCCGCCGGGCCAGTACGCGAGTTCGGCAATGATCCCGTCAGTGGTGGGCCGGTGACAATCAAGGATGGCCGCTTCGGGGCGTACGTCACCGATGGCACCATCAACGCGACCATTCCCAGGGGTGAATCCGTGGAGGACATGACGGCCGAGCGGGCGTACGAACTGCTCGCCGAGAAACGGGCCAAGCCACCGTCGCCCAAGCGGACGGCCCGGAAGAAGACATCGCGATAAGGACAGGGCAATGACGGTCAAGAAAGACGGGTTGTTCATCGTCTTCGAGGGCGGCGACGGCGCGGGAAAATCCACCCAGTCCGCCCGTTTGGCCCAGTGGCTGACTTCCCAGGGGTACGCGGTTCGCACCACCTTCGAACCTGGGGACACATCCCTCGGTGCCACAGTGCGCAAGCTCGTCCTGCATTCCGACGTACCCGTGTCGCCGCGGGCCGAGACCTTGTTGTACGCCGTTGACAAGGCGCAACATGTCGAAGATGTCATCAAACCCGCTCTTGGGGCCGGCCTGGTCGTCATCAGCGACCGCTATGTCGACTCCACGATCGCCTATCAGGGAGCCGGGCGAGTCCTGAGCATCGACCAGGTGTCGGCGATCGCATGGTGGGCGGTAGCAGACTTGGTCCCCGATCTGACCGTCCTGATGGATGTCTCAGTCGAGGAGGGCGTGGGTTCCAAACGACGCCACGACCGCATGGAGGCGAGCGGCGCCGACTTCCACGAAAGAGTCCGCGGCCACCTTCTCGAACTGGCCTCCGCCGCCCCTGAACGCTACCTCGTCGTCAACGGGAGGGCCCCCAAAGACGAGGTGACCGGCCTCATCCGCGATCGCGTCGACGAGCTACTCCGCAGCGATACTCACACGGTGTCCCACGAATCCTAGTAGGCGCACAAAGCGGGGGCATCTGCCGTACTGTCATCCGGATTCCGGTCTGCTGGGAAGCGATCATTGTGACATCTAGCCCCTTGTCACTGCCCAAGTCTCTGAGTGTTTTCTGAGAGGGAATCGTCCAGACTGGGGTGGAGACGACAACTTCGAGGAGTCCTCATGATTGCGAAAGTACTGGCGACACTGAGTGCGGTGGTGCTGGCGGTGTGTCTATCCTTCTCTACACCCCATCAAACCCCCACTGGGTCCACCGGCACCCAATCATCCCCCATCAGTTGGTGGCCTGGTAGCCGCTCTCCGTATGGCGGGGGGAGGACCAACCAATGGCAGTCGCAAGGCACACCCAACACCTCGACGACATCATTGGCATCTGGGGACCAGTTGACCGGCCTTGTGCTGATCAATACTGAAGTTGTTTTCGGCACTGCGACGGCGGCGGGTACAGGGATGGTCATCGATTCTGACGGCATCGTTGTGACCAACCACCACGTCGTCGCGGGCTCCACCTCGGTCACGGTGACTGTTCCGTCGACCAGTCAGACGTACACCGCCGATGTCATGGGGTACGACGCTACTACTGATGTGGCCGTCCTCAAACTCGACGGCGCGTCTGGCTTGACGACGATCACCGCCGACACTGCGCCGGTCAGCGTGGGTGACGACATTACAGCAGTCGGAAACTCGCAGGGCCGTGGTCAACTGGTTGCCGCGCCAGGACAGATCACCGCTGTCGGCCAGAACATCACCGTGACCGGGGATGACGGGAGCACGTCGCCATTGAGCAATCTCATCCAAATCAATGCCTCGCTTGTTCCGGGTGACTCCGGCGGAGCGACGCTGGACACGGACAACGAGGTCGTCGGCATGAATGTGGCCGGGTCGACCAGCACCCGTTCCACCACTTCGTACGCCATCCCGATCACGTCCGTCCTCCAGGTGGCAGACAAGGTTCTGGCGGGTGAGGAATCAGGTTCCGTTGTCCTCGGACGTACGGCGGCCCTCGGCGTTCAAATCTCCAGCAGGGCGTCGAATGTCTATGTCGTTGGAGTGATCCCAGACGGCCCCGCCGAAGATGCCGGCGTCACCGCTGGTTCGGTGATCACCGCGATCGACTCTGCCCCGGTGGGCAATTCCGATGCTCTGACGGCCATCCTCGCCACTCACAAGCCCGGTGACCAAGTCCAGGTCTCCTGGACAGACCGTTCGGGCGCGACACACACGGCGACCGCAACTCTGACACAAGCCCCATTGGCCTGATTGCGCTTCCACCTATTTTTTATCTGCCACATGGCGTCACATCAGTGCGCCACCAGTACGACCATCTCCACCAGTCACCGACTGGACGCGATTCCAGTGACGGCACTGTCTCGTCAGTCGTCAGTCGGTGTGGTTGCCTTCACCAGGTTGAGAATGGTGTCCAGATGGGCCAGGAAGAAACGTATCCCCGCGTCGACGACACGGTCCGGAGCGAGTGACAATAACACAGGCATGCTCCAGGCCCCCATGCCCTTGCGGTACCTGGTGCGTGGATGTGGTGTGGTGGAGGCCAGGGCGACCACACGGCCCAGAATCGCGGGGTCGGCGCCGAAACCCTGGCCGACGAACTCCAATCCGGCGGCGAAACTGCGGGAAATGGCCGCGTACTTTCCCAATCCTGCGGCCCGGGTGAGGTGCTCGGCGGCGACCTTCGGCCACTCGGTGTGGATCAGGGCGGGTTCGACCAGGACCACGTCGACCCCGAAGGGGTACACCTCTTGGCGCAGAGCGTCAGATAAGGCCGTCAATGCGTACTTGGTCGCGTGGTACCACCCTCCCAACGCCATGGCGAAGTGGGCGCCCATGGAGGAGACGTTGACGATGCGGCCACGGTGGGGACCGGTCATCTGCGGGAGGACGAGTTGGGTCATCCGCATCGCGCCGAAGACGTTGACTTCGAATTGCCGGCGGGCCTCTGCCATCGGCACTTCCTCGATCGCGCCGTACGATCCGTACCCGGCATTGTTGACCAGGATGTCGATGCGTCCCTCCCGCTGCACCACAGCGGCCACCCCAGCCCGCATGGATTCTTCATCGGTGACGTCAAGGGTGACAGTACGGATTCCGCGCTCTTCGAGGTCCGGCATGGGGCGACGGGCCGCTGCGTACACGGTGACACCTCGTGCCCGTAAAGCAAGAGCTGTTTCATACCCAATACCCGAGGATGCCCCGGTGACGACAGCGATCAAAGTGTCCATGACATCATCTTAGTCCGCCCAGCCGACAGCCCATCCAGCCGATTCCTTCGATTGTTGTTGCCGCGAACGGCCTGTGGGAGGGAGATGGATCGGCTCAGCCCCGGAAGACCTTGTGGTTGGCCGCCTGGGCACGCGGTCGGATGACCATGCGGTCGACATTGACGTGCTTCGGGCGCGACGCCATCCACGCGATCGCTTCCGCGATGTCCTCGGCCACCAGGGGCTCGGCCACCCCGGCGTAGACGGCGGCTGCCCGGGCCTCGTCGCCTGCGAACCGGACCAGGGAGAACTCATCGGTACGGACCATCCCCGGGGAGATCTCGCAGACCCGGATCGGCTCGCCCACCAATTCCAGTCTGAGCGCGGTCGCCATCGACCGGACAGCCGACTTGACGCCGCAGTACCCCCCTCCGCCTTCATAGGCGGCCTCAGCGGCGGTCGAACTCATGAAGATGACGGTCCCTTCCGCTGCCCGCAGCGCTGGGATCAGCGCTTGGGTGACGCGTGCCGCTCCAACCACGTTGACCGCGTACATCGCGGGCCAGCGGTGAAGGTCGTCATCCACCAATGGGTCTTGTCCCAAAGCGCCCCCGGCATTGTTGACCAACAGATCCACCCGTCCTCCGACTTGCTCAGCCAGCCGGTCCACCTGGTCCGGGTCGGTCACATCACAGGGCACAGCCACCCCGCCGATTTCCCCCGCTAAGGCTTCAAGCCGATCAGCGCGCCGGGCCACACAATAGACCGTGTAGTCGGTGGACAGTGCCCGGGCCGTGGCAGCTCCAATGCCGGAGGATGCCCCCGTGACAACAGCAATACGAGTCATGCGCCCAGTCTATTGCGGGTGCTACCAGGATCAGGAGTGTTTTGAAGTCGTGCTGTGCCCGAATCCACCGATCCATTGCTGCTCCGCGCCCCCATATGGGCACCCTGGCCCCATCGCCACCGCTCAACAGACGTCCAGTCTGCCTTCGAGTTGTCGCTGTGCCCATGGCACCGATCTGTACGGGAGTGCGAGTTCCCGCAAAGTCGGGGGCACGCGTAAACAGTGCACACCCACTGATGACACTCATCTGTACGGGAGTGCGAGTTCCCGCAAAGTCGGGGGCACGCGTAAACAGTGCACACCCACTGATGACACTCAGATGGTGGCGCTCGCTACGCAAGCGATCGGTG
>WREX01000026.1 GCA_009779115.1 Propionibacteriaceae bacterium | reverse complement strand
GACATTGCGCGGGGCAGAAGCGTAGTTGTCTGTCCACGTCCACACTTGAGTGCCATTCACCGTCAACGTGATCACACTGCCCACCACATCGACCTGATAATGAACAGACGTTGACGTTGTCGGAGCTTGGGGAATCGCCGGAATGGTCCCCAACGGAGTCCAGTCAATGGAATCCATGATGAAAGTAGTGTTTCCACCCAATCCAATATTCAGAGCATAAAAACTCTGATTGTTGCCCCGGAACTTGATCTGGAAATTACCCCAGTCCTGGGTCTTGTCGGGACTGAGATCCGTGCCTGTCGTCGTCAGATTCGACACGTCAGCTTCAATCCGGTAATCCGTCCAGGTGTTATCGCCATAGGTCTGCCCGTCCCCGGCCTTGGCATTGTACGCGGCAGTCGCTGGCACGAGTGTCGTGACCGTTGCCGAAGACGGCACCCGTACTGTGTTCAGTGAAGAAGACGGCACCAGCATCGTCCCCGATGCAGCCGATGATGCCGCTGTCGCAGTCGACATGCCTCCCATCGCGATCGAACTGAAAACCATCGATGGAATCAGCAAGAACCCCACCAGACCCCCGAAATATGATGTGCCTCTTTTCACCAGAAAATCCTCCGTTTTTACTAGTCACTCATGGTTCCAATGTCTGCTCACCAGAATTAGCTATGTCTATTCAACTTCCCATGGTGGCCTCACATCGTCAACGGGACTCGTGTCCCGTTATCACTATTGCAGGTGTGAAATCCGGATCGTGGGCGTATTTCCGATATCGGAACCCATGACCAGCATTGGAACAGATCCGGACGGGGCACGGTCCTTGCAGGACGCACAACACTCGTGGATCGGTGCATTCGGGCATAGGGCGACCGTACCCCCCTCGAAGAGGATCAGTTCGCCCCTGGCCGGGGCACGCTCGTCACTACGGCGAAACAATCAAAACGATCATCCAGATCACGAATTGCACGACGACCACAGCCAAGGCCACGATCCTGGCGAGGACCATCCATCGGGCCGTGTCGCGGTTGGGACGTTCGAAGCTGATGGCCGATGCCAGTGCTGGGATGAACATCACGAACCAGATCACGGTGAGGTTGCTGGCCTGGACCACCACCTCGCCCAGGACCAGGGTGAGGGCGACACACCAGGCGGCCCACTGCCACCCCAGGCGTAAGACGTAGGCCACGACAAACAACAAGAGGAAGAAGATCACGACCGAGACGAGGGCGGTGACGATGGGTTGGCAAAACCCCAATTGATCATTGCGGCAGACGGGCGCGACTTTCACCACGGGATTGACGATCAACGCCAGCACGCCCGCCACCAGGGCCGCCAGCACGACGGCGAGATAAGAGTACGTGAACCTCGCGGCTCCCCACGGGGTCTCACCCACCCTCAGTTTCATGCGACCCCAGCCAAGACCCTGGCCTGATAAGGCAGGACACCGCCGTGGCGGATGTATCGTTCTTCGGTGGCCGTGTCGACCCTCAACACCACCGTGTGGCGCTGGGAGCCCACCACGACCTCCACCGTACGTGGAAGCCTGTCCTCCTGACCGGTCAGGCCTTCAATGCTGAGGGTCTCCTCCCCCGTCAGCCCCCAGGTCTCGGCCGACTCACCGTCCAGGAATTGCAGGGGCAGGATGCCCATGCCGACCAGGTTGGAGCGGTGGATCCTCTCGTAGCTCATGGCGAGGACCGCACGGACCCCCAACAAGGCCGCACCCTTGGCCGCCCAGTCGCGGCTCGATCCCGATCCGTACTCTTTCCCGGCGACGACCACCAGCGCGATGTCGTGGGTGGCGTAAGCCTGGGCGGCGTCGAACACAGAGACCACTGGGGCGTCAGACTTGGTGAAGTCCTTGGTGAAACCGCCTTCCGTGCCGGGGATCATGAGGTTACGCAAACGAATATTGGCGAAGGTCCCGCGGACCATGACCTCATGGTTGCCCCGCCGGGAACCATAGGAGTTGAAATCGGGGACCGAGACTCCCAGCGAACTCAGGTAGCGGCCCGCGGGGCTGTCCGGCTTGATCGAACCAGCCGGCGAGATGTGATCGGTGGTCACCGAATCACCCAGCATGAGCAAGATCCTGGCGCCATCGATGTCCGCCACCCCGGCGGGGGCCACCTTCATGGAGTCGAAGTACGGAGCCCGGCGGATGTAGGTGGACTCGGGCCAGGCGTACTGCCGGGTCGTCGGGCTGGACAAGGCTTGCCAGCGGGGGGTGCCGGCGAAAACTTCGGCGTAGCGCTTCGAGAACATACTCGCGTCCACACTGGCGTTGACGGCGGCTGTCAGCTCATCCTCATCCGGCCACACGTCCTTCAGGAAGACCGGTTGTCCATCCTTGCCGGTTCCCAGAGGCTCGGCGCCCATGTCGATGTCCATGGTTCCCGCCAACGCGTAGGCGACCACCAACGGGGGGCTGGCAAGGTAGTTCATCCGTACCTCGGGAGAAATGCGTCCCTCGAAATTACGATTGCCGCTCAAGACGGCCGTGGCCACTACGCCTTGGTCGACCGCTGCCTTGACTTCCGGGACGACCGGTCCGGTGTTGCCGATGCAGGTGACACAGCCATAGCCCACCAGGAAGAAACCCAAGGCCTCCAGGGAACCGGTCAGCCCAGCCTTGTCGAGATAATCAGTGACAACCTGGGAGCCTGGAGAAATCGTGGTCTTGACCCAAGGCTTGACTGTCAGCCCGGCTTCGACGGCCTTCTTGGCGACCAAACCCGCCGCGACCATCACGCGAGGGTTGGAGGTGTTGGTGCAACTGGTGATGGCAGCAACCGCCACCAGGCCCGACTTCAACTCGCCCAGGGGCGAGTCGACGCTCGGCACAGCATCCCCCAGAGCCTGGCGGAAAGCCTGTTTGGACTGGCGTAGATCGATGCGATCCTGAGGCCGCTTGGGCCCTGCGATGGAACTGGTGGCTTCGGACAGATCGATCTGGAGGGTCTCGGAATAGACAACCCGGCGGGCAGGGTCGCCCCACAGACCTTGCGCCTTGGTGTAGGCCTCGACCAGCTCGATCTGGGCGGGTGCCCGCCCGGTCATCCGCAGGAAGTCGATGGTGCGCTCGTCGACTGGGAACAAGCAGGCAGTGGAGCCGTACTCAGGGCTCATGTTGGAGATCGTCGCCCTGGTCTCCACCGACAGCTGGGCAACCGCGTCACCATAGAATTCGACGAACTTGGCGACGACCCCATGCTTGCGGAAACGCTCGGCGATCATCAGGACCAAGTCGGTGGAGGTCACGCCTGGCCTCAGCTGGCCGGTCAACTCCACGCCGACGACCACAGGGAGCGTCATCGAGGTCGGCTGTCCCAGCATGGCGGCTTCAGCTTCGATGCCGCCCACTCCCCAGCCCAGGACCCCCAAACCGTTGATCATGGTCGTGTGGGAGTCAGTCCCCACGCAGGTGTCGGGGTAGGCCAGGGTCCCATCGGTCATGACGACGCGGGCCAGGTGCTCGATGTTGACCTGATGGACAATACCCATGTCGGGGGGCACCACTGCGAAATTACGGAAGGATTGTTGACCCCACTTGAGGAACTGGTAACGTTCCTGGTTGCGCTGGAACTCGATGTCGACGTTACGCCCGAACGCCGCGCGCGAGCCGAACTCCTCCGCGATGACCGAATGGTCGATGACCAACTCGGTGGGCACATGGGGATTGACCAAGTCGGGGTCGCCCCCCAGAGATTGGACTGCCTCGCGGATCGTGGCCAGGTCCACCACACACGGCACACCCGTGAAATCCTGCATCACGACCCTGGCGGGCGAAAACTCGATCTCCTGATCCGGATCAGCAGCCGGAGACCAGGCTGACAAGGCCTCGATCTGGGCTGGATCGGCTCCATTGCGCATCAGGTTCTCCGCGACGATGGCGATCGTCAGGGGCAACCGGGCGGACAGTTCAGCGACGGGATAGTACGTGTACGTCTTGTCGCCGACCTGGAGCTGTTGAGTATTCGTCATGACTGAGTCATCCTTCCTTGGGGGGTACGTGACCGGTTGAGCAGGATGGGCCCTCGGCATCTCTGCGACCGCACCCGATGCCCTGTGTGCGGGCGAGCATCGGTGGATCTGAGTACGAGCTGGTCCTCATCGGTGGTCTCCATGATAGTCGCCATCCTACTTCGTCGAGGCTGGGGCATGTCGCCGCAGACTAGCGCTTGGACAACACGGCCACGGATTCCACGTGGTGGGTCAGAGGGAACAGATCGAACGCCCGCAGCGATGTCAAGTCGTATCCGAAGCCGTCGAACAGACTCACATCCCGGGCCAGAGCAGCGGGGTCACAGGCAACGTAGACGATTCGGTCGGGCCCCAGACGCGCCATCTGTTGTACGGCTTGTGAGCCTGCTCCCCGGCGAGGCGGATCGCACACGACCACCCCACCAGACCCCGGACAGAAAGTGGACAGGACATCCACCACGTCGCCGACCAGGCAGACCACGTCCTGCCCAGCGGTGTTGGCACGCAGGAAGTCAGCGGACCTCGCGGATGCCTCCACTGCGGTGACCGGGTCACCACGCAGGTCGGCCAGGGGCTGGGTGAACAGCCCGGCCCCGGCGTACAGGTCCGCGACGGGACCCGGGACACCCGCCACGCCAGCCAGGACAGCCTCCACCAACACTGCCGGAGCCTGGCGATGCACCTGCCAGAAACAGTCGGCTCCCACTCGATAGGTCCACCGGCCATCGTACGTTCGTACTTCTTCCTCGACGGTGACTGGTGTGGCGCAGTCAGCTTCAGTGTGGACCACCAGGTCCGATTCCGAGGAGCGCACGTACAACCGGGGCCCATCGGGACCGGACACCCCGCGCGCAACATCAGCGCAAATGGCCTGGTGGATGTCCTCATGGGCCAGGGGCATCCCGTCCACCTCGACGATCTGGTGGGACTTGGCCGCATACATCCCGACTCGGCCCAAACAGACCTGCAAGGTCACCCGAGTACGCCACCCGAGGCCGCGTCTGTCCTGGTCACCGGGGACTTCCTCGACCTCCACCTCCACCGGTAGATGGGCCAGCCTGAGCATCTGTGTCTCGATCACCCTCGCCTTCCAGCGCCGGCCCGCCTCCAGGCTGACATGACCCAGATCCGCCCCACCAATGCCCATGCGTTCTGCCAGATCCCAGGGGTGCGGGACCCGGTCCGCAGAGGCCTGATGCACCCGCACAGTACGCCCGTACCACAGCTTGGCCCGCTGTGCCGTGATCTCGGCATCCACCACCTCACCAGGGGCAGCACCGCTGACAAGGACGACCATCCCCTCATGACGGGCCACGCAATAACCGCCGTGGGCCACATCGGTGGTCTCCAGTTGGACGATCATGGGCGCGCCCGGATGGGAGGCGACCGTGGTCCCTGGGGCACTCGGATGGGTACGCGACATGGTCGCACATCGAGGGATCCGGGCTGAGTGCATGGGACCGCAGTTTACCTTAATTGGGAACCGACACTTTTTACCGCATTGGAATCGGCAAGAATCATCATCAAAAACTAGTTATATTTTGACTTTCCAGAATCAGCCGCGACTGACTCATCGTCATGTCGGACGATACGAAAATCTTGTCCTTTCGAATAAGAACCAGTTACCACTTCAGATGCGTCGAAGTAGGACTGTTGAATTAACCTCCCCACACCGGACAACTCATCTTGGCAGTATATTCCAAATCGCAAGGATGAAGATTCACCAGTAAAGATGTCATCCCTAGCAATGAGTGTGCTGAAACGATAGGCATTTCCATCATCATTGTCTCGCTTGTATCCTTCGATCGCGAGTGGTTCAGGTGAAAGCAACGGCACCACAAGCCGATGGCCAACAAGACCACCTGCTGCTCGAAATTGAGTAATGACAGCAATCTCAACCCGAATCCCGACAATCGCCCTTCGGGAACGGTTGACCACTTTTATTGTCACCTGATGATTGCCCGGCGAATAACAAGCCACTTTCGCTATGTCAACTCTTGGTCTCAGTAATCTCAGCGCCCCCACCCAAACTACCGATGCGACGAGGCTAGCTGCCACGCCAACAATCAACGATTCAAACATCATCAGATTCTTCCTTGACGGGAAGTGAAGTTGGATCGGACCTAGGGTCTTTACCACCTCGACTGATCAACCCGCACTTCAACCGGTCGAAGCCATCCGAACGTAGTGGCTTGCTGCCCGGGACGGTGTCCCCGGGATATTTATCAACGTCACCATCCTGGGCTTCTTCCTCAATCAGTACCCTGGCGCCGATCAACCGAATCTGAAACAAACTCCTGGTCAACTCCATGGAACTCGTCACTACCTGAAACAGTCTCCCTCGGACCGTCGTCGTACTTCGTGGGGACCCCGAGTAGCAAACTCGGCTTATTGGTGGAAGCGCAGGCATTCCAAAACCATCAGTGAACCCGTAGTACATCATCGCATAATCTTAGCGCCACAGACCTTGTCATCAATTCTGCTCTCACCTTAATCACTGATACATCCTGACTAGGTACACTGCATTTGCATTAGACGGTTTCAAGACCGAGCCTCTCGGCACTAGGCAAGTGTTGAGGCAGGTGTACCCGACCCTGGCGCTGCAATGCAACAATGAGCGGAGCATCTTCCAACGGCCACTTCACTCCCCCCATGAGACTTAGCATGTCTGGATCATCTGCTGCGAGCCTCGCCATCACTAAAAGACCGGCAAGATAACCCCAGTCTTTCGTCTGCCCTCCGGGCTGGTTAGGGTCCTGTAAGCCACGTTTTGACCGGATGGAAATCTCAGCAGCTTGTTGAACACTGACATAGGGAGCAACACGTCGAGCGACATCAGCTAATCCTTCTCGGCTTGCTGTATCGACGGCAATGACGCGCGCGGCATACACCCGCAACTGCTCCTCGGTCTGTAATCCGAACTCAACTTCCCGCCAGGCCGCCAATCCCTCTTCGGTCGGAACAGTGTGACCTAATGCGACAGACACCCACGCCTCTGGTTGGCCGTAGCTATTCGCCCATCTAAGCACGTGTCCTCCCACCTCATGAGCCACTATTCGATCGGCACCGCGAGGGGTAAACGTGCTGCCTGCGCGGACACGCACCCGCTGCTTTGGACCGTTCACAGAAGCTTGAGCAGACATGTTCCGCTCCTCAATGACGGACCAACCTTGCAGACCATAAGCCGTCAACGCAGAAGCAATTCTGTGCTGCATCGCAGATGATGTGACTACTTCTCCACCTACGTTTCCTTCCATAGAAATCGGAAAAGGAACAGATTCAGTTTCTCCGTCGAGGATAGCCTGTGCAATCGTTACCAACGCCGAATCGGGCAATCCGACATGAGCATTCTCGAACGACACGTAGTCATCATCGTTTTGGCGGCTTAAGATATCAGCTCGCTGAAGTTGTTCGTCGATCTCTGCAAGTACACGACCTTGCACAGCGCTATCCATATTCACGTCCACCAACGACGACCGAAACACCGTCCAGTCACTAATGTAGGGCGCAATCCCAGAACGGTCATAAGCGAACGCCTTGGGATATGAACCCGGTACCCCAGCGGCAATCATGCCTTGAAGCGCTGCCATATGGTCCAGTACGTCCACCGGTTCTGTCCAGACATCGACATAGTGTTCGGCAGAGAGTTCCCGATATCTGACTAGAGCTTCCTCATTCTGCATGGTAGTTTTCCTTCCCGCTGGCATGTCATGCTGATTGTGCCAACGACTAATCTAATAGCGCACAGCAGGTTACATAAATCCACCCAGTGGATCGGTGGGTATCTCACTCCGGATACGAAATCGGTGAGAACCGACAGTGTGAGAAACGATGCTGATTCAGTGGGACAGACTAGCGCAACTGTGCGGTTACCCTGGTACTCCTGAGCATCCACCCATACTTCCTATAGTCAGGCTAATGATTTAGCACGTTCAACGACACCCTCTGCTACCTGACGCCAATTCGTACACACTTCTTCGTACGGAATAAGCCATTCCTCTGGCTGACCTGTTGTTGGCCATGGTGAGCCAAGATAGTCAAGCAAAACCTCAGTCAAGATACAACTATAAGGGCGGATTTCGAACTTCGGTAGCGTTTGAGAAGCAGTAGCGAGGTCTTCAGGGTCGCCAGTGAGAAATGCCCGAAGGGTAAGGAGTTCACCGATTTGTGAAGACCAGCCATGATATTGTGGCAATAATTGTTGCATTCGATGGATAGTGTTTGCAAGATCACTTGGACGAGCAAGCTGAAAAGCCCCAAGTGTGTGAAGGCAGCTCATCTGAAAATCAGGCATTGCCATTTCAACAGATTTATCGAGAAGCATTGAAGCCTCTACGCGACAGTCTTCCCCTGAAAACAACTTCTGTCGAAGAAAACTCGTGCGAAGCTCCAGCCGATATCGAGCCGATTTGCTGCGGTCTATGCGATCCTCATATTCGCCCCTCTCATGTTGAACAAAACCATGGTCCCTCCAACAGGAGTCTTTAAATTCCGGGGAGCCCACGTCGTCGACACCTAGGGTCCTCGTTCTGTACTCCAAAGCTTGACCATACAATCGTTCCATACGAAATGTGGTTGCCACTTGACTGTGGAGAAGTTTCAGATCAAGCGCATCACCATCACACCAGTCTGTTATCAATCCCTGTAGTTGGTCGAGTGATTCCTGGAAACGGCACACACTCCGCAATCTGTAAGCCAGCCATAAGCCGGAAGAGCGTGTCACTGCCCTCGACCCGTGGTCGGAATGGTTCCACAGAGAAGACAGAATAGGTATTGCCTCAGATGTTGGCAAAGCTAGTGCTTGTACATGTCTGACCAAGGCGCTTGCGGGGTCCCTGCTGTTCTCCTGGGTCGGATTGGGAAGGAGAGACGCCAAGCCTCGTATCGTCGGAGCCTGTCGGACTGCAAGGCTCAACCAGTCGTCAAAAACGCCTTCCTGAAGAGCAACAGTCAAGCCGAGCACGATGGCCTCTGTCACTGGTCCGTCATTTCTCGGCCTGCCTTCCTTCTCGGCAGTGTCCGCAACCGTCTTGGCTGATAGATAACGAGAGTGGGCTTCCTTGAGAAGAGCAATAGCAGCCTTGTTCCAGTCATAGTCGGACCAACCACCTTTAACAGTGGAACCAGCATGGCGCACTAGCCGCCGTATTTCCTCGTGGACTCGAAGTGGATACCGTGAATTCGGGTTCGGTGCAATGATGGTTCGCCCGATACAACGTTCAACTGCCCCTACTGTTGTCCCTGTAACCTCTGCCACCATGGGGGCATCGAAGTACGGCATCAAACAGGAGGAGAGGAGAGGGGGGCGTGAAGCAGGAACCTGGCAATGGACGGCACCTTTTGCTGGTGGGTAATAACTCTGGATTCACCGATGGGTACGGCCAAACCGTCACGTGCGGACATGAGCAACGACCCCAGTGTCCACCGCGCCCGGACATTCTCGAACAGTCTGCTCACCCCCCCCATGACCGCGGGGTTCGCAATGGCCCAACCCCTCCTGGGGTCACCGCGACTGTTCTGCGCTAATCTGGTCCCCAAGAAGACCGACGAGGAAGGGATCATGCACTACGTCATCATGGGATGTGGCCGGGTGGGATCCAGCCTCGCGAGGGGTCTGGAAAGACGCGGGCATTCCGTGGCTGTCATCGACGTCGACGCCGGCGCCTTCCGCCGCCTGGGCCCGACCTTCCACGGCACGACGCTCAAGGGGGTCGGTTTCGACCGAGAAGTCCTTGTCAACGCCGGAATCGAGCGGGCTGCCGGATTTGCCGCAGTTTCCAACGGGGACAATTCCAACATTCTGGGCGCACGGGTCGCCCGGGAGAACTATGGGGTCGCCACAGTCGTAGCCCGCATCTACGATCCCTCTCGCGCCGTCGTCTACGAACGGCTCGGCATCCCCACGGTGGCGACAGTCAGATGGTCGGCCGAACAGATCCTGGGCAAGCTGATCGACCTCGGGCCCGAGTCCTTGTGGCGCGATCCCTCGGGATCAGTACGCCTGGTCGGGTTGCATTACCATCAGTCATGGGTCGGAACGCCTGTCTCACAGATCCAGAAACGCTTGAACACGCCCATCCCAGCCCTGGGTCGCTTCGGCTCGGCGATCACCACTGACGAGACCACAGTGCTCCAGGACCACGATTTGTTGTACGTCATGGTCGACTCCGGAGCGGTCGACGAGTGCCGAAGCATGCTCGCCTTGCCCCGGGAAAGTACGTGAGGAGGCCGATATGCGAGTGTCCATCGCCGGTGCCGGCAATGTGGGACGGTTCATCGCCCGCGAGTTGATCGCCAACGGTCACCAGGTTCTCTTGATCGACCGTGCCCCCGAAGCCATGAAACTGGCCTCGGTTTCCGAAGCCGAGTGGTTCCTGGCCGACGCCTGTGAGTTGGACACCATCGCCGAAGCCCACCTGGAAACCTGCGACGTCGCCATCGCCGCGACCGGAGACGACAAGGCCAACCTGGTCCATTCCCTGCTCGCCAAGACGGAGTTCGGTGTGCCGCGTACTGTCGCCCGGGTCAACCACCCCGGCAACGAATGGCTCTTCGACGAGGTCTGGGGAGTGGACGTGGCCGTGTCCACCCCGCGCATCATGTGTGCTCTGGCAGAGGAAGCTGTCACCGTCGGCGACCTCGTGAGACTGTTCACCTTCACCAAAGGGGACACCGATCTGGTGGAGATGACCTTGCCGGATTCGAGCCCTCACATCGGGCGCACCATCGGCGAGGTCCACTGGCCTGACGACGTCGTCCTGGTGGCGTTGATCCGAGGCGGTCATGGATTAGCCCCGGATGCGAGCGCCACCCTGGAATCGGGGGATGAACTGCTCTTCCTGGTTCCCGAGGATGCCGAGCAGCCACTGGCTGGATTCCTCTCCCCCTCAGGATCGTCGCACCTGGGCCACAGTGTGACCGACCCAACGCCCCTGGGTGTGGGCCCGCGCACCCCACCCAAGGCGAAGGACCGCCTCGAACCAACCGAAGAGGCGATCGACTACGTGTTGTGAACCTCCCGGACTTCGGGCCGCGCGATAGATGCGAAATTGCAATGTTGTAGCACTAATACGGCACTGGTCTCCTCCCGTATGATGAGCACATGACACAATCTCCTTACGGCAACAATGCCTATCCTCCAGCACCCCAGTATCCGGGTGCGCCCCAGTATCCAGGTGCGCCATCGTCGCCTCAGGTGCCGACGGCTCCCTCCTATCCGCCGGTCTCCCCTGCGCAGGGGTACGGGGCCCCTGAAATGTTGGCGTACCCCACGGTCCCACCGGCGAAGAAGTCTCCCCTGTTGGGAACCATCGCCTTGGTGATCGTGGCCGTGGCTGGAATCGGTGCAGTGGTCACCGCTCAGAATCTCGGGCATCAGTTGGTCCTAACCGCGGGCCCAGATTGGGCGACCAATTACACAGGCTTGACGGACCAGCAAGTCTCCGAACTCCAGTCTCCGTTCCTGATCGGCTTCGCGTTCGCGGTCATTGGAATCGTCGGATGGATCATATCGATCGTCGCCACTGCCACCAAGAGGGGTCGCCCCATGGGGATCGCCGGCCTGATTCTGGGCATCGTGGCTCCCATCGTGGCCTTGATGGTCCTTTCGTCATCGGTGTACGGATAGTTCCGCACCACCTCAATGACATGCTCAGCCTGGATTCACTGATTGCTGGCGTCGCGAGCGACACTGCGGGCTCAGCCTTTTGTGTGAGGGGCTTCAACGACGTAACGGGGATTGTACATGACCAGTTCTTTCCCGAGTTGGGCCGTTCTCCCATAGACGCGCATGATGACACCCGGGCTTATCCCTGGCACGCGGTCTCTGCCCATCCACACCAAGGTGATGTGTCCCGTGCCGTCGCTCAGGTCCGCCTGGAAACTCAGAGCAGCGCCTGGCGTACTAGCTGAGACAGACTGGATCTCACCGAACAACCCGACTCGTTCCCGGGCCTTGACCGACGAGATGGCCTGGGCTCCGACCGGCCCGGACTCGTCCGCCGACTCCTCGTCGACCAAATCTTCCTCGCTTGACCAGATTCGCTTGAAGACCGACCGGAACCGGTCTGTGGCCGGTGATGCTTTCACTTCTTGTCGCTCGCGCTCAGAGGTACGACGGACCCCGGAACCATGGCTTGATCACCTCGCCGCACGATGGTGTTGCGGACGAATTCTTCGAACTGCTCGGCGGCTTCTCCACCCTCGGCATGCAATGCGGCTTGCCCGATGAGCCGGGCATTCAGCACCCAGCGCGGACCGGCGACCAGCCAGTCCCGCAAGGGAGCGAAGCCTTCCCGGCCTTTCTCGTCGGTGGCAGTGACGACTCGGCGAAGTTCGGTGCCGAAGGGGCCCTTGGCCAGGGTGACGACTTTGGCATTGGGTGTTTGGGCGATCAGCATCTCGCGGATCTCGGCACAATAGTCGCCCGTCTGCGGTGCTGCGAAAACCGTCATCTGCAAGCGCGATTGAGGGCCGTGCTCCACGGTGAGGTGCAGGATTTGGTTGGTCTGCGGGCTGGCCAGCAACTTGACATTCATCCCGGTCTCCGGAGTGATGATCACGGCGCCCAAATCGATCCGCTGAACCTCGTCCGCGCTGAGATCCACCTCGTCGATGTCGAAAGGCCCGTCTTCGCGCCAATCCTGGCTGACATCGAACAGTGCCCACTCATCGGTGACAGCCTCGTCCTCGTCCAAGTCCCCATCTTCGGTCTCGTCGTCGACAGCGTCCTCCGCTTCGTCGGCATCTTCGGCGTCCTCCTGGACCACCTCGGACACATCCTCGTCCTGGCTGGAATCCGGCTCGGTCTTCTTCTTCCGTCCAAAGATCAACGTCAGTCCTCTCTGCTTGTCACCACGCGTGTGCTGAAGAATGCGGTCCCGCCAGCAAACTCCTGGACCAGACTACTCGTCCACTCGTCGACGTGGCACGTTGCCCACACTACCGTGGTCTCCCAAGACGCTCAGGCCCCGGCCCAGATTCCCGGCGCCGGCCTGACAGCCAGCTTCCTACGCAGTACGCCAAGCCGCTACTCCGCCTGACGACCCGTAACCACCGGCGCCGCGCCCAGAATCTGGCAACTGGTGGGTTGGGGTGAAGACGACGTGTGCGACCGGCTGGATGACCATCTGAGCGACGAGATCGCCGGCACTGAGGTGGATCGGGTCATGCCGGTCGGTGTTGAGCAGACAGATCCGGATCTCTCCGCGATAGCCGGCGTCGATCACTCCCGGACTGTTCACCATGGACAGCCCGCACCGTGCAGCCAGCCCCGAACGTGGATAGACGAATCCCGCGAAACCGGCAGGAATGGCCAGCTGAATCCCCGTTCCGACGACGCGTCGCTCGCCAGGAGCCAGGGTGACGTCTTCCACAATGGCCAAGTCCGCCCCGGCGTCGTCGTCGTGGGCGTAGACAGGCACGCGAGCCGAAGCCTCACTGCGGACGACAAGAACGTGGGGATTGTCCATTGTGACTCCTAGAAATGTCCGCTGGGGACAGCAAACCCGCGATGTGACGGTGTTCGGATGACGGCCCATGACACGTCGGCAGGTTCTGGGACCATCCGGGATACTAGACTACCTGACAGGCGCGGCTGGATGGTTGGCCCGTCTAACCTCAGCAACGCCATGAAGGAGAGTCAGATGGAGAAGGTTGTGGAGAAGGTTCTCACCGCTTTGTTGTCAGCAGGGGTCACCTTCCTCGCGGGATTCGCACTCAAGAAAACATGGAAGCTTGCCACCGGTGCCGAACCGCCCGATCCCGAGGATCCCCAGGTCCCCGTACGCCAAGCCCTGATTTGGTTCCTCGCTTCTGGCCTGGGCGTGGGTTTGGTCCAACTCTTCTTCCACCGTGGGATGGCGAAAAGGCGCGCCATCACCTCGAACGCTGACTCACCTCAGTTCTGAACGACCTGAGCCCTTGACTGGGCTTCGAAGTCCCTGGTCAGACGCAGTCAACGCAGTATTCTTGCCCATTGCGGACAACTGCGATTTGACTACGGTTCTTCACCAAGAAGCACCCCGCGCAAGTGAACTCATCTGCTTGGCGCGGGATCACTCGGACTGTCAATTCCTCGTTGGACAAGTCCGCCCCAGGCAATTCAAAGCTTTCAGCCGCTTCTGCCTCGTCCTCATCCACTGACCCCGAATTCTTGTCATTGCGGCGAGTCTTCAACTCCTCAATGCTGTCCTCGCTGATTTCTTCATCCGATTTCCGCGGAGCATCATAGTCTGTCGCCATGTATCAACCCTCACCTCTCGTGTGCATCACCAACCGCACATATGTATCACAAACGGACGCGGTTTGCCACTTAGGTACGACATGTTCCTACGCCGGATCTCGCAATCTGACCATGTTCTGAGCGTCGGATTCCGTACCACGGTGATAGGTGCGCGATAATGAGCGTGAGATTTCTTCACAGAACTGTCAGCCGATTGAGAGGATGAAGGCATGGAGGCCACCTTGACTCCCCGCGATATCCAATTGAGGATACGCTCCGGAGAGTCGTTGGCCGACGTCATCTCCGCCTCAGGTTTGCCCGCAGATAGGGTGGAAGCTTTCGCCGCCCCGATCCTCGCCGAACGCGAACACATCACGGCCACAGCCTTGTCCTCCCCAGTACGACGCCGTGGGGAGACGGCATCCTCGCGCCGGTTGTACCAGACGGCGGCTGAAGCCCTCCTGACACGGGGACAAGATGTCGACTATGTGACCTGGGATTCCTGGCGCCGATCGGACGGACGCTGGATCATCCAGGGCTTGTCCCAAGTGGATGACCAGGACATCAACTTGAGATTTCTGTTCGATCCGAAGGGCCGTTTCTCGCTGGCTGAGAACGACGCGGCGCGGCTGCTCGTCGGAGACCTCCCGCTGGTCACGCCGTACGACATCGAGAACGAGCCGACTGAGCAGGTCGTGCCCCGCCTGTCTCTGGTTCAGTCAGATTTGGGCGACGAGCCGACACTGGGATTGTCTCGCATCGAGGACGAAGAAGACGACGATGAAGATGAGGCTGAGGATGAGGATTCCTTGAGATCTGACATCGATCTGCTCTACGACATGATTTCCGTCATCGATGAGGACTCCGTGCGCATCTTCCGCGGGCTGAGGGAGCCTCTGCCTGAGGAATCCCAGTCTGTGCCGGAGGAATCACGACCGGTCCAGCCACACGTCCAGCCGGTCACCGAGCAGTTCCAGGACGCTTCCCCGCACGGGCAGCCCGTGCCGGAGCAATCCCACGACGCGCCTGCGCAGTCCCAGGCCGTACCCGCGCAGTCGCCGGCTGTACCCGAGCATCCCCAGGAAACCCCCGAACTGTCGCAACCGGAGTCTGGGCAACCCGCTTTGATCGAAACCGATGCGCAGGCTCCAGCAGTGGAGAACCCCGCCCCGCGCAAGGGTCGCAAGCGTGCCTCAGTGCCCTCGTGGGACGAGATCATCTTCGGCGGAGGGTCCTAGCGGCTAACGGGCTGGACCGCGATCAGCCCGGATCCACCAGCAACGGCACATACCTCTCGGCTGAGGTCCAACCGCCATGCATGCCCACCAAGGAGTATTCCCCGGGAAAAGACTTGGTCAAGTACGCAGTGGTCTGGGCCACGACCACGACATCCCCGATCCGAGTCAGGTACTTGGGGTCCACCGGTCCGAACAATCCTGAGTCGATGGCTTCCGAACGGATCATCACAGAGGCGTCCGTGCCACAGAATTCGCGCCACCGTTGCACGACGGCCCGGGGATGGTCGGTGTACAGGTGCCTGAATCTGGCTTCACCGCCGACCAACCTGAGGTCTTGGCTCAAGACCGGGTCCGTGTCGATCTCGACCCGGGAGTCCACGGAGATGTCGACCATACCGTGATCGCCCGTCACGAGCAGACACACATCGTCGTCCAGGCGGGAGCGCAAATCCTCCAAGAAGGCGTCGACCTCGCTCAGAACCTGGGCCCACTGTCCAGAAGCCACTCCCCGCTTGTGCCCGGTCTGGTCCAAACGAGGCTCATAGACGTACACCAGTGACTGACTCCCCTGCCGGGACGCGGTGAGCGTGGCCTGGATCCTGGCCGGTGAGTCCAGGATGTCGATGCCGATGATCTCGGCTGTTCGCGTGCCCATGAGCGTCAACCCGGAATGAACATGTTCAGCGGGCACAACACAACTGACGCTGACGCCCTGGTCGACCAGCGTGTCCATGATGCAGGCAGCCGCCTCGATGGGCTCTTTGAACGACAGGGGGGTCGCGACCTTGCGGGAACTGGGCTGGGGATTGTCCAGGCCCATGTCGAAGGAGAATCCTAAGATTCCATGGCTTCCCGGCTGCACCCCGGTCCACAGGCTCATCAAGGAGGCGGCCGTGGTGCTCGGCAGGCAGACACTGAGCTTGGTAGCGTCACCGATCGCGGATGCCATGGAGGCAGCCTGTGCACAAGAGCGCAGGGTGAGGTCCCACCCCAGACCGTCGATGAGGACCACAACGTACCGGCGCGAACTGGGCAGACCGATGAGATCGTGGTCAAAGCCAGTCACCCCGAGGTGCGCTCCCACACTCGGCAGTAGATCCCACAGGTACGGACCGTCGCCGTACGAAAACTCAGTCACATATGACATCATGTCAGAAAGAGGGAGTTCGATTCAGGAATCCGAGAGGTAGGCGTGCGAGGACGACCATTCATTGCCGCCCGAATTGAGAAGCAGATCAACCGCCGGGTTGGTACGACATTACGCCGGTTCGGCTGGCGGGAACACATCGTCGCGTACACCGGATATGGCTCCGAGGCCCGGCTCAGGGTTCTCGCCCGCGTCATCATGTTGCCCAAGAATGCCCCCGCTCTGACCGCCACCCGTGAGGAAGTCTGGGCACTGCGACGCGGTTGGCGCAACTTCCTGGCCGTACCAGCCGTCAACCGGGCTGTCCAGGTGAGCGTCGGCGGACACGTCACGGACGCCCTGACTGACCGGGATGGCTACGTGGACATCGCGGTCAGCCGTCACGGGCTCAACCCCGGTTGGCACCACGTCACCATCTCCACCGGAGACTTCACGGTGGCCGAGGCCCCTGTGCTCGTCATCAGCGACGAGATCAGATTCGGGATCGTTTCAGATGTGGACGACACGATCATCACCAGTTACCTGCCCCGCCTGATGATCGCGGCCTACAATTCCTTCGTGCTGCGAGAGTCGGCGAGGATCCCAGTGTCTGGAATGGCCACCATGTACGGCTCCCTCCTGCGCCAGCACCCCGGCTCGCCACTGATGTACGTCTCCACCGGATCCTGGAGCACCCAACCCTTCCTGGAAAGGTTCATCGCCCGCCACGGGTATCCCTCGGGACCGATGCTGCTGACCAACTGGGGACCGACCAACACGGGATGGTTCCGGTCCGGCCCTGCCCACAAGCGGGCGTCGTTGGCGGCCCTGGCCCGTGACTTCCCGCGCATCAAATGGCTCCTGGTCGGCGACGACGGCCAGCACGATCCCAGACTCTATTCCGAATTCGCCGTCAGGCATCCCGACAAGGTCGCGGGCATCGCCATCCGGGAACTGCCCACGGTCGAACAGGTCTTGGCCCACGGAGGCCCGGTGGAGATGTCAGGATTCCCCATGATGATTCCGGAGACGGTGTTCGAGGTGCGCGCCCCCGACGGACACACCCTGCTGCCTCTGGTTCAGAGCATATTAAGAAACAATTAGCGTAGTAATAGCGTGTGGAGGGCCTCACGCGGTAGCATGGCCCGGTCGAAGGAGCTGGTGTGGCCAGGGTTGAGGCAGACGAAGACAACGCAGAACGCATTCTCGATGTCGAGGTTGAACAGGAGATGGAAACATCTTTCCTTGAATACGCGTATTCCGTCATCTATTCCCGCGCCCTGCCCGACGCTCGCGACGGGCTCAAACCAGTCCAGCGCCGGATCCTGTTCTCCATGAACGACATGGGGATTCGTCCCGACCGCCCCCACGTCAAGTGCGCCCGCGTGGTCGGGCAGGTCATGGGCGTCCTGCATCCCCACGGTGACACCGCCATCTACGACGCCCTGGTACGCATCGGCCAGCCCTGGGCGCAACGCCTGCCCCTGATCGACGGACACGGAAACTTCGGCTCCCTGGATGCCGGGCCCGCCGCCATGAGGTACACCGAGTGCCGCATGGCCGAGGCCGCGGTGGCCATGACCCAGGGCCTGGACGAGGACGTGGTGGATTTCCGCCCCAACTACGACGGCAAAGAGTCCGAACCGGTCGTGCTCCCGGCCGCCTTCCCCAATCTCCTGGTCAACGGAGCCTCGGGCATCGCGGTGGGCATGGCGACCAACATGGCCCCCCACAACCTGATCGAAGTGATCTCCGGGCTGAAACACCTCCTCGCCCATCCCGACGCGTCGACGACGGAACTGATGAGATTCATCCCCGGTCCGGACCTGCCGACCGGCGGCAAGATCATCGGTCTGAACGGAATCCAGGATGCGTACGAAACTGGGCGCGGCGCTTTCAAAATCCGGGCCACCACCCGCATCGAACAGGTGACACCACGGCGCAAAGGCATCGTCGTGACCGAACTGCCGTACCTGATCGGGCCCGAGAAGATCATGGAGCAGATCAAGGCCCTCGCCGAGAAGAAGACCATCTCAGGGGTGGCCGACATGAAGGACCTGACCGACCTGAAGAACGGCACCCGGCTGGTGATCGAGGTCAAGAACGGCATCAACCCCGAGCTG
>WREX01000025.1 GCA_009779115.1 Propionibacteriaceae bacterium | reverse complement strand
CTTGGCCATGTCTGAACCTAAACCAGCGACCACACTATTCACATCAACAATGTCTTTTGTGGCTTTGGTTACATCTGTTTGAGCCTGAGTGACCTTGAGAGCAGTGTCGTCCAGAGTCTTCGATAGTGCTGGAATCGTGACCGTGGACACCTGGTCGACGTTCGCCTTTGCCTCATCAGCACTGGACTGTGCCTTCTCCACGGCAGTCCGATTCGCAGTCAAGTCTGTCTGAAGTTTCGGAATCGTTGTCGATCTCAGGGTGGCCACATCAGTCTTTGCGATCGCCAGATCACTCGACACGCCCGCCAAGTCCGACCCCAGTCCAGACATGACGATGTTCACATTCACAATGTCCGCAACAGCTTTAGCAACATCTGTTTGAGCCTGGATGACTTTGAGCGTGTTGTCGTCCAAACTGAACTGGAGTGCAGGAATCGTGACCTTTTCCAGAAGGTCAGCAGAAGCTTTCGCATTCTCGGCTGTCGTCTTCGCTTGCTGAACATCTACTCGGTTCGCGTCCAAATCGCTTTGCAGTCGCGGGATGGTGGTCGTCCTCAGAATGGCCACATCAGCGTTGGCTTGGCCCACTTCGACCAATCCCTGATTAACCTGGATCAGTGCTTCGTCCACGTCACGCTGAGCCTGACCGACACGGACCATCGCCTCAGCCACATCCTGTTTCGCAACCCCAACGTCACGCATGGCCTCAGCCACATCACTAGTCGTTTGCGCGACCACTGTTTCAGCGTTATCGAGTCGTTGATCCAAACTTTGCAAGGCCGACACGGCCTCACTCATCTGACCGGCGATCATCGTCCCAATGAGGTCCGTGTCGGCCACACCTACCGGAGTTACCGGCACCCACTCCGACCAACCGGATTTATTCCCGGATGTGTCGATCGCACGGAAACGGAACCGGACTTCCACCCCATGTGGAAGATCCGCGAACACGGTCACGTCTGACAACCGGCCGAACCGGGTCAACGGCTCATTCACTCCGTCAAGCCACACTTCGACAACGTCAGTGTCTACCGGCATAGGCTTCTTGTCGTGAGACAAGCCAGTCCACGCGACCGTTACGGCCCCCAACTGGGTTGACACAACCGGCGCGTCCGGAACAGGTGGGGGAATCAAGTCCTGGGCCACCACCTGAATCACCCGCGCCGACATGCCCGACTGTCCGTCTCCCGTCAACGCCTTGACGCAGAACACCCACCGGGTCCCCACCGGCAGATACGACACCACTGCCACCGCTTCACTGGTCTTCACCAGCATCGACAGTTGAGACCCGTCATCAGGCGCACCCCACACCTCATACGTCACACCGGTAGCAGGCTTACCATCGATCGTGGTCCGAACTTCGTCCCAATTCAGACCAACAAACCCTTGGGGTTTGCCCGACTGGTCAAACGTCACCCACGACGACGACTCCACACCCGACGGACGTCCAGGAACGTTCCGGACGAGTTTCTTCTCCACCGCATCAGCAATAGAGTTCATCTGGTCTGTGATCGATGCCCGCTTGTCCGCAGCCAGGTCGACCACCCACGACGAACCGGAATCCAAGACTCGCTTCAACCGCCGGATAGGCAACCAGTCTTTGTAGCCGAGCGCGGGGACAACCACCGGATGCCATGCACCCACTTTGAACCCCGTCACCGAAGCGTCCACCAGGTGCCGATCCACAGCAGTCGACCGGATCGTGACCGCCAAGACCTTCCGCTTGGTCAACTCCTGCCCGGCACGAGTCACCAACAACGCCTGATTCCGAATATCGTCGAAAACCACAGACTCAACGTGACGGCCAACCGACGACGCCAGCGCAGCGTCTTCCACACCCCAGATCGGTGTCCCATCCACTGCAGTCCACAACTGTGACGCACCGGGGATACCGTTCACGTTCACCCGAGGACGGTCCTGCCCGATCGGAATATCCGCCTCCGGATCCAGTTCGGCCCCAAACGGCACAATCGTGGTCACGAACTGAGCCGACTCCACCCCCCGCGTGAAATCAGACATATTCACCCCGAAGCGAATCTCCTGATCAGACCGGGGACCCGACGACGACAACCACGACACCATCCGATTCCCCGGAGGACCCGACACACTGATGAAACCGCCCGTAGCCGATCCGAACGTCCGAGTTTTCAAGACCTCCCACGACGACGGACGCGGATGCGCCGCTACCGCCCGAACGATCAGATCATTCGGATCCAAGTCGGCCGACACTGCCCCCAACCCGAACCGACGTTCAGGACCAACCTGCCGGTTATGCTCGTCCAGGATGCGTTGCAGAACATCACGGGGAGTACCCGTGACCTCCCACGCCGGTTGGATCGTCTTGCCCAAGAACGCAGGCAAATCACCCAAACACTTGACTTTCAGTTGAGCACCCGTGGAAATGACGGTCGAGTCGACCACGCCAACCATGTCCGGCTCAGGATCCTGGTCGTGCCACACCACGACCGACGCACCATCCAACACCGACGCATACGCCGGATGCGTGATCGGAACAACGAATTCAAGAGTGTCCCCCGAGTTGACCTCTTGGTCCAACTCCGGACGACCCACCTTCGGTAGGCCAGGCAACGACGAGTGCACTAGCACGCCGCCGACAACAATGCGGAAAACGGTCACAGTCGACCTTCTTCCCACTCCACCAGCAACGTTCCCCCGTCACCCTTGACGGTCCACGTTCGAGCACCTTCACCCGGCATCACCGCCAACTCGTACACCGGCCTCGGTGCACCCACCGGAATCGGCACGGACACCCCAGAGCGCGATAACACCACCGGCACCGACGAGGAGGAGCACACCGGCACCAACGGCATGCCACCAACGGGCACCGCAGGCAACTGAACACCGACACCACCCGTTGTTGGGGTCACCGATCGTGAACCTGTGCCGAACAATCGGTACGGGAAGGCGTCCATGGTGAGGGAGAACAGGACTCCCCGCCCGACTTGTCGAGGGTCCGAAACTGATATTCGGCCACGCCACCACCAGGACTCCCCCACCAGGCCAACCAAACGTTCATGCCCATGAAGCGGAGCTAAGATGGCGTTGGCTTGGTCCCACAGCCATGCACGGGAGACGACACAAGACACGACGGGTGAACGGTTCTTGTACACGGGAATCCCACCGGTCATCGCGGTCGACAGATCAATGTCCACTCCTCCCGCAATCTCAGCAATGTCAGTTTTGACAGCCGGGAACGGGTCAGACACGTCCGTGAGACGCACACCGGGGATCTCTGCCCATGCTCCGCCCGGCGGTGCGATACGGAGTTTGCTGGGAAACTTCACCATGTCCCACCCCGCTTGGAGAAGTCAGAACCGTCCCCGATCGCGTCAGCCATGTCACTCGCCGTGGCACCAACCAGCACGTCTTTATCGAGGTAGATGGCGTGCCCCTTGTCGACCCCAGCCTTGATGGCCCGTAAGAGGTCGAGCGCTTCACTGGATTGCCCACTGAACCCGGGTTGGGGGACATCCACAGACCTGGTGTGGTTGCGGGCAACCGCAGGGTGGGGGATGTCGGGGAGACTGAATTCGGGCTTGCCGAAACCAACAGCATTCATTAGTTCTTGGCCAGCTTCGGCCATCAGGGAAAGATTTCCGCTGTTGGACAACGTGTCAGCGAAGTCCCCAACAATGGCCTTGGCCGAATAGGTGACGTAGCCCTTGCCAGAGAATGGCCCCTCTTTCGCTGGCGAGAACGGGAAGAATGAACGTACCTTGCTCATCAGGCCTGACGCTGCCGACGTGACGCTCGTGATCATGGATTTGATGCCATCAATGAATCCCTGAATCAGGGACTTACCAGACCGGAAGAGTGTGGACCCCAAGCTGCCTAGCGCGGCAACAACTTTGCTTGGGAGCGATCCGACCCACGACAACAATGAAGGAACAGCACCTATAAGGCCTTCGAGGAGACCGCCGATCAGCCGTCCACCCGACGAGATGAGTTTGGGAATGCCGTCAAGTACGGCTCGGACCATCTTCACCAGAGCTTGTGCGATGGCCTCAACGAGTTTTGGCGTGTTCGTGAGCGCAGCATCCACGAGGGTCATGAAGAGTTTGACGCCGGTTTCCAACAGTTGAGGCAACATAGCCGTCAAGGTGTCAATAATGACGGGAAGCATGTCGATCAGAGTGGAAACCAGGTCGGGCAGGATCTCAAGCACAGCGGTGATCAGGGTCATGAAGAGTTCAATGCCGGTTTCCAGAAGGCTCGGGAGCATACTCAGTAGTGTCGAAATGATGACTGGCAGGGCGTTCAGGAGTGAACGCACCAGGTCGGGCAGGATCTCAAGCACTGATCTGACAAGAGACATGAATAGTTGGATGCCAGTCTCAAGGAGTTGCGGAATCATGCCGATCAATACGGGCAGCAATTCAAGGATCGTTTGCACCAGTGTGTCCACGAGAACAGGGAGGACATCGATCACTGCCATCACGAGTGCCATGAACAGTTGTATTCCACTGTCCAAGATGGTGGGCAGCATGCCAAGAATCGCGGGGACTAGCTGAGTGACGATCTGAGAGACCATAGCCACCAACTCAGGAATAACAACTACCACTGCCTCAACCAAGGCAGTAAAGGCCGTTGTAGCTGCCGTGAGCAGACCAGGAACGAATGAAAGGATCTTGGTGACGAGCATAGGCAGGACCGTGGCCAAGGTGGGGATGAGTTGACCGATGACGCTGATCAGCGCAGTGACAAGACCCATAAATAAGTCGGTTCCCGCGTCGACCAGTCGAGGAAGGAGGTCAAAGACGACGGGGATGAGAGCGCCTAATGTTTGCGACACCGCCCCCAGAATGGATGCCAGGATGCCCGGCACCGCGCGGGCGAGTGACTCCAGCCCAGACACCACGACGGAAGCGAGTTGGATTGTGATGGAACCAAGAGCTTCCATGACTGCGGGTACTGCCGTGGTCAACACGGTCACGATCTGCGGGATAGCGGCGAAAATCGATTCAACGATCTTTGTTCGTAGCCCCATCAATCCCGTCAGGATGCTGGCGGCACCACCGGATGACAGCCAATCAGCTACAGATGTTGTGACAGCGACGATAGCGGCAGAGAACCCCTGCACAGTACTACCGGCACCCTTGAACGCATCCCGGACCGCTGTGCCAACTCGTTTCGCAGCGTCGTGGACCTTGACCAGGGTTTTCAGGACCGGCGAATCAGACCCAAACAATGGATGTTCTGGGAGTTTTCCGGTGAATAGGGTCGTGACAGCCTGTGAAATCCCAACGACTCGTTCCCGAGTGGCCGTAAGTCTGGCCAAAATGGGCGAATCAGCGGAGAAGAGAGGATTGTCCTCATCAAGTTGCTTTCCCGTGAAAAACACAGAGACGGCATTCGACAGAGCCTCACCCAGAGGACGCACTTTCGCCGTGATCGCGTCAACAACAGGGATAGCTTTCATGAAGACATGTCGGAGAGCGTCCAGAGCCGGGGCCATAAACACTTCACCCAGTCGACCAAGGGCGGCCTTAATGTTGGCCAACGAACCCGTGAAGGTTTTGCCCATTTCGAGAGCGGATGCGCCGTAGGCCATTTCCATGGCGTCCCGGAAAGTCGCAAAGTCGATTTGCCCCTTGGAGACCATGTTGGTGACCTGCTCCTGAGTGACGCCCAGATGTCGGGCCAATGCGTCTTGGGCAGCGATGCCCGCCACATTCATTTGGAGCATGGTTTGGCCGTCCAAGGTCCCCTTGGACGCGACTTTAGAGAAGATCATTCCCATGTCGGAGAGGGATCGTCCTGAGGCTGAGGCGACGTTCGCGACAGCCTTGAGCGTCGCAGTCATGACTTCGCCCTCGGCCACACCTGCCGCGGCCATCATGGCGGCCACAGATGCTGCATCACCGAGCCCGTACGCTGTGTTCTTCACTGCCTTCAACGCAGAGTCCATGATGGAGGTGACCGTCTCGGCAGATTTCCCCATGCCAACCAACTTGGCTTTAGCATTCTCCAAGTTGATAGCTCTGGTCACACCCAGGCTGATCGCCGATCCGACAACGAACCCAACCTCGCCCATCGCCGCAACGCCAAGCGCCTTCGCGCCGGTGCTCAAGATTTTCTTGATACCACCAACGATCCCGGTACCGGTTTTCTGACCGGACTGTTCACCAATGGTGGGCAGGTCGCCGAGGGCTTTTCGTACGTCGTTGGCGAAGCCTTTGGTGGATGCTGCAATAGACAGGTAGTACACACCGAGTTCACTGGCCATCGGTGTACCTCCTGTCTAGCCGTATTGGGTGGCACGCCATGCCTCGTAGTCGGTTGGCGTGTCGAAAGTTTCAGTGGGGACCCAGTCGTCGTTGTCATCGTCGGTGACGGTCGGCCATGGACGGGGGTACAGGTCTGGGTTGGGGGCGGGTTTGTCTGGGGTGGATGCGTTTTGCCACATCAGCCACGCCAAGGAGTCCACAACAGTCGCGAGAAGTTCCTCGGCTTGGCCCCACTGCCATCCCTCAGGGTCGATGGCACGCGCGACCGCCGACCCGGGAATGTAGGGCAGGGTCGCAGTGATGTCTGACAGTTCGCGTAGAGTGAGGGTGCGCCTCAATTGGCGCAGAGTGCCACCGTGGTAGCGGTGCAGGTCAGCGTCGAGAGCGGCAGGGCATGTGCTCGCCAGAGAGACGAGCGTCAGGAGTTTGGGGCGACTGCCTCCAAGAATCCCCTGACCCAAGCTTGGCATTCGGTGATCCGAAGACCACCACGGTTCGAGACTCGCTTCGGATCCGCCCGCAAGACCTTCACAACTTTGTCGTACTGGTCTTGGAACATGAATTTCAACACGTCATCGAACCGGGCAGGATCGTCCGCGATTTTGATGAACTCAACATCATCCATGTCGTCCGGGTCGAACTTCCAGGTCACTCCGTCATAGTTGACGTGTCCCTTCTCGGCCTTGTGGTCGGTGGGTACGGGTGTCTTTTTCTTGGTTGGTGATGTCATTGTGGCCGTCCTCGGTTGGAATCGTGGTGGGGTGAAGGGTGATCGTCTGGGGAGCCAGTGAGGTGGACTCCCCAGACAAGACAAAATCAAACGGCTTTGATGCCGTCATCGGTGTACTCGAAAAAATGCACGCCAGCATCGTTCTTGTAGCAGACGAACTCTCGCGGCCAAGAGATAATTTCGTCGTCCTTGTACTCCTCGGTGAAATCCGCGGTAACATCCTGGCAGTTGGTGAGAACTACCCTCTTGACCTTCTTGCGATACGCGAATTCGGCCACCCACACTGAGTTTTCCTCGTCGTCCTCACCTGTGTAGGCCACGGCTGTTTTCGTCCCTGAGGTAGCAGTCGCGGGAGTCACGGTGACATCAGCGCCGTATACTGTCTTGACCACATTGGGGTTCAAGACCTCGATCAAGGAGAACTTGATGGACACACCATGTTCAGTGCGCAGATTCTCGACTTCGTCACCACCGTATGCTGCGATGGACTTGTACGCTTTCTTGATGGACTTGGAGAAGCCGGACGACTCCAAATAACCCTGGCTGACGTACGCCGCCGGGAGCGGTGTCTTCTCATCAGTCGGGTATGGCGTTCCTGCGGGGGCACGGAACAAAGACCCGCCGACCTTCGGCTTGCCTGGCATCGTGTTTTTTCGATTGGTCAAGGTGGCCATTATGATTCCTTCCTCGCCTCTGGTGAGGCTGTTTTCGAGTCGCTGGCCTTGATCGGCGCAGGTTTAGTTCGTGACACTGGTTGTTTTCGTGACACTGGTGGTTGTGGGGTGATGTCTACCCACCCCTGGGCTAACCACTGCGGGACGTCCCGGGCGGGGACATCCTGGGTGACGGTGTCAATCCTGGGATGTTTGATGAGCATTGCTCCTACTTTCATTCGGTGAATTGGATGATGCGAAACGTCATGATGGTTCGCGCACACCCGGATTCTGGGTCGCGTTGAGCGACAGGACCGGACACCCAACCGTCCTCACTGTCGGCGATCAACTCCCAGTCAGACAGGATCGTTTCGACGGTGTCGGCTAGTCGGTTTGCTGCCGCCGGTCCCGCTGTGTTCCAGCATTCGAGGGTGATTTGGACGATCCGGTGAGACGTGGAGAGCCGCTTGTTCCCGGTGTTCATCACACGAATGAACACATCAGGTCTGTGGTCGGGAACTTCGGCCGTCACAAGCAGATCGGTAAGGGGTGTGAGGTAGTCGATGACCGTTTGTTCGGCGTCGTGGAACATCACAGACTTCCCCCTGCCTTCAACAGGGTGTGGTCTCGGGCTTCGCGGCGCATGGCCTGATAGGTGCGGGTGACAACTTCGGCGCGTGCCCTGCCTCGGCCTCCCGTGATTTGGGCGGCCTTAACCTCGTATCCGGTGCCGCACTTCGCGGCGACTTTCTGTGCTGCCTCGTTGACGGCAGCTTTCACGGTGGGCAGGCTGCGTATTTCCTTGAAAACCCCACTGCGCCACACGAGTTTGTTGTCTGCCATGGTCATCCCCTCTGTTGTTTCACGCGGATCACGATCCCCGGTTCGAAACCGAAGGGGCCAGTCGTGAAGTCTCTGGCAACTCCCTCTTGTTCGCATTCGACACCACCCACCATCCACTTGTCACGATGCTGACCGGGTGTGCCTGGAGGTGCGAAGATTTCGATGAGACTAGACACCGTACTCCGGCCTTGCTCAAACTGGGATGATGCGAACTCGGTCACGGGAGCCCAGCCGTAAACTTTGAACAGTTCCCACTTCCCCCACGCGTCAACTGTTGCTTTGAGAGAGTCCTGTGATGGCGTGTACGGGGCATGCAGGACTGTGTGAGCGAGTGGCAGCATGTCACACGCCCGACAATGTGTGGAACTCACCACGACGGACGACGCGAGACGCGGGACTCACATCCACCATGCCCGCCCGCCGTTTGGTCTGGCAGATACGCTGAAGCATCTCGACTTCAGATGGCCAAAACAACCCCTTGCGGCGTTGGGTGTTGTCTACTGTCTCGGACTCTTGCTTCGTGTAGGGTCCGCCAGTGAGCATTGATGACGTGGTGACCACGTTCGCCGCCGGACCGGCGGCAGCCCACCGCAACACGATCCCCCGCAGCACGGATTTGGCTTGTGCCAGTTGCGCGTCTGACAATCCTGACTCGTCCGCGAGACATGGTGCCACCAGGGTCGCTTGTGCCTGCGCGTCTGTAATCATGACGAGTGCCTGATCGACTGGCAAGTCAGGATTGAGCGCAGTTAAATCGTCGGGAACAAGAATCATAGTGTCTCTATTCGTGGGTCCGTTGACGGGGACCGGGTGAAGTCGGCCCAGTCCCCGTCAAGGAGGCTCACGCCTCAGCGATCACATCCGCTGCCAACGTGGCATTCGCACCCTGGACCAACGGAAGGGCGACTGCTGAGACCAGCACGTCGATTCCTTCGGGGTCCGGGTGGGAGAACGCCCCGCCGAAGATGCCCGACTGTTCCGCTTGCGGGATCCCGTAGTCGGGGTTGATCGACTCGGCTGTGACACCATAGTCGGTGGTTCCGAGCGACCCGCCGCCTTCAACGAGGACAGCACCGGGCGGAGGTAGGAGCAAGATCTTGTTGTCGGGAAACACTGAACCACCCAGGGTGCCGAAGTTGTACGACGCATATGCGTCGTCCGCGATGACAACTCGGGTCAGGCGGGCGAACCCGGCAATGACCGTGATGACATCTTCGGTAGACACCCGGCCGGGCAGGTCGTTCGTCCGATTCAAAGCGAACCCGATGATTTCCCTGTTGGTCTGAAGGTGGTTCATGATCTTGTTCGTGAGGACCAACACAGTGGGCAGGCTCCCCTTGGACTTGTCCTTGACCAGCGCCCGGAACCGGATGAGGTCTTCGATCGGGGTAGCGGTCTCAGCAGTCCACCGCTTCGCAGCAGCAGGCAATGCAACGCTCAGGGCAGGGTCACGACCGTAGTCAATGACAGCCCTGAGATTGTTTTCGTCAAGGCTGACTTTCCCAGTGAGAAGGGCTTCGGCCCGGGCTCGCTCAACACGAGCGGCGACGGCAACACCCAGTCGGGCGGCGTACTCGTCCATCAGGTCTCCCAGTTGGTCAAGCCTGTTGGCCCACTGCAGCTCCTGATATTCAGAAATCGGCAGCTTGCGCGAAATCGGCGGCAAATGTCCCTCTTTCGTGATGCGTTGACCGAGCTGGCCATACGGGGCAGGCGTGTCAAACGCCCGGTATTCGGCCACGTCAATGGGCTGAAGCCCCGACGCGTTGAACGAATATGTGAGCGTCGGGTTCCGACGCGGAGGCAGCCACGGCGTCAAGGGCATAGCGTTCTCAAACACTTGCGCGGCAGCTTGTGCCACACCAGTGAGTTGGATCGCCGAACGATGCGCGGTATCAAGAGTGGTCATGATCAGTTCCCTCCGTCATAGTCGACACCAAAGAACACGAATTGTCCCGTGGTCGGTGTCTTCGTTGTCAAGACTGGCTCTGTGGGCACGAACCGGGGTTCCACAACCCCGAGGACCAACATCGCCGCATGAACGATTTGGGTCGTCATTCCGCTGAAGTCGGCCTGGAGTTGTTCGGGGTCGAGTAGGAAACCTGCGAGGACCGCGCGACCATCCGTCGCTGCGGGATCGTAGGGGCCCCATTCGTCGGTGCCGGTGATCTTGCCCAGGGGAAGTCCCGAGGGAATGATCCCTTGAGCGTTGTAGTGGATCCCGGCGGTGAGCCGGGAAACGGGCAGCGTGACGGACACTGTGTTGTCCAACGCATGCCGTGAACGGAGCCAACGATAATCGCCGCCTCCAGGATGAACTGTGGTGGTAATACCCAGGTCCATTGTTTTTCCTTACGTTGTTGTGGGTGAGTATTTCTTCAGGAACCTGTCCCGCACCTCACCGATCGTTTCCGCTGGGGGACCTTGAGAGGGGCCCTTCCCTTGGGAACGGTCAATGTAGGGTGGTTTTCCGCCTGTGGACTCGAAGGCCGCTTGGACTTTCTTCACTGACTCGACGATTTCTTCGTCAGTGGTTCCAGTGACCAAGTCGGCCAGTTCGGGGGGCAGTTTCGCCGCGACAGCGGCAGCCCGTCGAGCATCAGCAGCCCGACTGGCCTCAACCTCGGCCTCAAGCGTACGGATCTTGTCCGCCTGCTTTTCCGCGTCGGTCTTCGCTTGTGCCATCAGGTCGTCATATGCCTTGACCTTGTCCTTATCCCGGGCTGTTCGTTGTGACACGATGCGGTCAACATCAGCCTGAGTGAATTTCTTCTCCTCGTTCGAGTCGGGTTGGCCGGACTCGTGCCCGGTGGTGTCCTCGGGCGGTTTGGTCCCGTCTTTACTCATGATGTGTTTCTCCTTTTCCCTGGGATAGGTGGTCCCCACAACAACGCCGTGGGTGAGGCGAAATCTAGAACTGCGGCTTGATCGCATCGGACAGCAGGCCTTGACCGGCGGCACGCATCGCGGCAGCCGTGTCCCGGCCAGTCATCCCCGGAACATGAACCTTGTCATACAAGGCGATAAATTCCTCTTCAGTCGGCGTGGGATTCCAACCGCCCGCCTTGCCCCGAATCTCCTCACACGTGCAACCGCAGTGCGGATGATAGGACCTCCCGGCCTTGGTTTTCAGTGCCGACGAACGGGCATACACCGGTCCACGTGAGGCGAGCATCGCACACCATGCACATGGATTCCCGTCACACACCCGCCGCCACCCCACACCGGCCCTGATGGCTGAATCGGTGACGATCCGTCGTCCGGGTCGCATAGCCAACGCCATCATGATCCCAGCAAGGTTCCTGGTGATCATTCGCCAGGCCTGCCACGGATCGGCACCATAGTGGGTCGCGGCAGCAACCATTTGCGGCACTGTGGCCAACTCTGCTGTCATGGACACTGGGTCGAATCCATGGGTCACGACCGGCCCCGCCGATGCCACCGACCGTCCAAACTCGACAGTCCGGAACTCGTTGACGTAGGTCACGGCAGTTGACGTGCTCAGCGTGTGAGTCGCATCCATGGTTGACAGCATTTCTGCCAACCACCGGTCCTGGGTTGCGGTGATCGATGCCGGATTCAGCAGTGGGGCCAAATCGAGTGTCCTAGATGCGACCGCAGCCCCGATAGCCGCCTGCGCGATCCGATGCCGGTCAGTCAACAACCGGCCTGTTGCCGTTTTCGCCATGCACGGTCACTCGGTAGGTGTCGTGTGACGGTCGGCCATGGACGAAAGAACGTCGGCTGTGGACGGGTTTTTCGCCCAGTCTTCCTCCACCTCGATCTGTTCCGCCGGGGACAACCCCACACGACGGTACGTCACTCGCGACCGGGCGGGCAACACACCAGACCCGACAAGCTTAGATGCCTCGTCGGCTTGCGCTGCCGCTGTCGGCGTCGCCGGATTACCCCACAAACACGACATTTGCGACAACTCCTCCGGGATCGAACCAGTTTTGACGAGCATCGCCAACGTGGCGACCTCCATCCACGCGCGACCAAACATCTTGGCTCGCCGTTCCGCCTTCTTGATCAAACGCACCTCTGAGGCACGGATCGCGTCAGCACTCGACGGATTCGCTGTCGGAGACACCCCGAAATACCAGTCAGGCACCCCAGACGCCGTTGCCAGTTGGGCCGCCAACGCTTTCAGCTGCTCAATGTGAGGGCCAGGACTCGCCTGGGCGATCACCTTGACCTCGGGGACATTGCCATCCTCGTCGGCCTCGATCGTCCACAAGGCACCCGTCATGACCTTCCACGAGTCAATGTCGCCCGGAGACGCGCCTAGCACTAGTCGTTGTGGGGCTGACAAGAACTCCCTGTTAACAGCCATAGCCAGAATGACCCGGGCTGCCTCGTCAACCAAATCACGCACGGGTAGGCTAATCTCAGAATGCCCGAGCCGCATCGATGCGCTCGTACGGTTCGCGACCTGGACCACCGGAACACGATGATAGCCATGCTCGATCACATCATCCTGCACCCACCTCCCCGCTTCACGAACAAGATATATCGTCTTGTCAGGCAGGTATAATGTCGCCTTTTCGGGTTCCCAAAGACCTTCGGCAGGTTCGAGTGTGAACGCTGAGGACAACCGACGAACCCGATGATCCCACACACCCGTTGTGCCCATCGTTGGTTCGACCGTGACCAACGGATTCGCTTCACCCACATCACCCTCAGCGACCTTGACGAACCCCACCCCGAAGGTCAGCGCATCAAGATGCGCGAGTCCAGATTCGACATCCAGCATGTTGGCCTGAAAGACCTCATCCAAACCCAGGTTGGTGGTGGAGTCCTGCCAACCCATGAACTCGATACGTTCATCGATGGCGTCGACCACTACCCCACCCCATTCGATGTGCGGAATGTTCTCCCGCATAGACGGGGGAACATTCAGGCCCACATTCACCGGGGCATGAGTGCCGTCGTAGTAGGCGTTTTTAATGTCGTTGCCGCCCTGATGCTTGGCGAGATCCCCATACATTCGGCGGACTAAGTCACGCGTAGCAATATCCAACGGTTTTGTCACTCGTCCGCCTCCTTCCTGATGTCATGCGGAATAACCCCAGCGTCCATGGCCGGGAGTATGAGAGCCCTTCTGGTGCCCAGACGACACGGCTTCCATCCGAGCCGCCCACGCCAACACTGCACCCCACGCGCCGTCAATCTTGTCCCAACTGTCTGGATAGGCCTTGTAAATCGAATACCCGGTCCGGTTCGTCCGCATGCGCGAATTCAGAATGTGCCGAGTCAGGGTCGCGTCTCCCGATTGCGTGAGGTCGCCTTCCAACACCGCTGACTTGAACGACTCCAACGCACCGTAAACCTTCGATTGGCTTGTGCCGTTGATCCAAAACTCGATCGGGTTACTCCTCGTGGCTTTCACGAGCAGTTTTGTCCCGTACTGGCCCTCCCACTGCGCGACGTTGCCTTCCCATTTCGCCGGATCGGCAAAGAAGCCCACGACTTTGAATTCGCGGAAACACCGGGCGACTTCGGACATGACCTCATCGACCGGGACACGCCATTCCTCGCCTGCTGGTCCGTCTGGCTGTTCCCAAATCCGGATCGGCTCCACGTATCCGTCTGATACCCGACACGCCACCAACGCGGTCGCATCTGTGACACCCCGCGATCGACGCCGAGATCCGTCAAACCCCAACGTGATCACATCACCCTTGGCCAAGCGCGTCGGAATCTTCACAGTCGGATCAACCTTGGCCGCTTCCTCCAACGTCAGGAGCGAACGGGAATTCCATTCCTGGCGAGACATCCACGAATCCGACGCCCGGGTGATCTGATTCAAATAATCGGCCCGGGCCTGTTGCGGATCGGTGGCCGTGTCCCAGATGATGTCAATCTGGGCTTCCAAGTCCACCCACCCGGGAGGACACGGCGGATCATGGATCACGCAACCGCGCGGATCTGCCGACGAGTCGCCATAGGCGACCCGAAGACCGTGGTACAAACTCGCGTGGTCTGCCATGTCCGTATCGGCCGGACCTTCACGCATGTCATACAACAATGTCGAACGTTTCACCACACCCCGGGCGATTTTATCCGCATAATCAGCAGACATCTCCGCAACCGACCCACGCCCAGGAATGAACGCATTCGGAGACTCGATCGTCCGACCACCAACCTTCGAAGCGTTCGTCCGCAACGTCTGCGCCAGGCCCGGCCCATTACGCGACGGCACCCACTCCTCCGTCTGGTCGAGCAACGCCAAAACAATATTTGGCTTGCCCTTCTGAGTCTCCGCCGATGACGTGACCCGAACCATCTGCCCGAACGGCAAAACAACCTTTGATTGCATCGCATCTAGGCCATAGTCTGCCAACCCAGGCGAATCCGCCATCACCAGGACTGGATCCCACATGTTCGCGGTCTGGTCCTCCGACACCGCCGCAAACGCAACCGTGGGCCGAAGCCGAGCATTCCACGGACGGCCAACAGGCTGCCCATCGGCGTCCCACCCGTCGAACACACAATCCGACAAAGCCTCTGAATAACCCAACGCTGACAGAATTGGGGATTTACCCCAACCACGCGGACGACCCAACAACGCACGACGGTATAAATACCGGCCCGTAACCGGGTTGATCGCATCCCACGCCAGGATGAACTCTTCCTGCTCTCGCGTTGGTGAGAACGGAAGATCAGAATTCGTCGGATGGCACAAACACTCGATCATCCAATCGATACGCTGATACCCCAGGGTCGGAGTCTCACCCTCAATCCGCGGCTTCCACGGCATCAGCCATCAGCCGTCCGTACCAGACGGCTCCTCCACCCCACCATGCAAAAGCACCAACGGGGCCAACCGATCGCGAGCAGGAGTACTGGCGGGTCGTCTGGCGTCCCTCTCGTCGGCATCAGCGAATTCGATCCGCAGTTGGGCGCGCGCCATAGGTGTGACGCCAAACTGTTGGACACGGATTCTCAACTCAGCAGCTTTTGACAAGTCACCTGACCAGTACGCCGCATGGATCATTGCCGTATCTAGGAGGTAATCCCAATCCATCGACATGAAATGTTCCGATAATGGCGACTGCCGCCACTGTTCCCACCATGCGATGGTTTGTTCGGGCCATTCAAAATCTTGGGGGAGGGCAGGCTGATCACAACGCACAAATGTGATTTGTGTCATGGTTTCCGCTGACCTATGTCCTTGTCGGCGTGACGGGTGTTTCGGCGCGGGTCCGTGTCCAGCCATGTTGCACCTCCTTTCATGAAAAAAACCCGGTCAGTGTATGACTGGGTTTAGTTTGGTCTGTCAGCGATCACTTGCGTCGCAAATATGCCAAGGCTGTACGGACTCCACGAGCCATCGATTTCAGAACGCCACCTCCGCTTGCGCGGGATTTTCTGTAGGCCTGGAGGCCTTGTCCACCAGAACTCTTTAATCTGTCAATCATTCTTTGTTTCTTTTCATCACTTCGAGGACGGCGTGTCCGTCCATGTATTTGGCCCCGAACTGGGACAACCCCATGGTCTGGACCCATTTTTTCTTGTCATCCATGGATGGGAAGACAACGATGATGTAGATTCCAGATTCTATGGCAGTCCAACCAATCTTGACTGAGAAGTCTGCATCAATCAGAGCACACCTGAGCGACTCTAGGTAGGCGAAGCAATCTTGTTCGTAACTGTCGGTCTGCACATCTTTGGGTGGTTTCGGGAGTCTGGCTGGTAGGAGCTTATCTTGGCCGAATCCCCTCCTGAGTTTCCCGGGTTTCCACGGGGACCAATCCACATCTGGGGCCCAGATTCGTTCACTCGGGTCACCGCAGCCAACCTCAATTTTCCATTCGACAAGTTGCTCAGGTGTCGCAAAACACAGGCATAGCCAAAGATCGATTTCTATGGCGTTGGCGTACCGCTCAGCTTCTTTTTTCGCCCTGACCCGGTATGCCTGTTGTTCATCAGTCAGGATTCGAGCGTGAGGGGATGGTGAGCCCACCTTTTTCTGAAAAGGCAAGGCTTTTTTCTCGAATGTGAATGTCATCTTGGTTCACCGAGCCTCTCCCACCGAATTTGATCCACATCGACGAGCGGATACCACTGGAGAATGCGCTCATAGTCGGCTGGATAATTGCGGCGCAGTGGAGCACTAAATCTGGCATCCAAACCATCATAGGAACGCCCAAAAACCCGATAGTCATCGGACAATGGAGCCTTGGATGACGTGATAACATCCATGACTTTGCCTTTCAGCCAGTCATAGATGGGGGAAACCTTCCGGGAGGAAGGTTTCATCGGACCATTTTTCACAAACGACGCCCGACGGACGATCGAATCACCTGCCCGAACCCCATCGGCCACCCAAGATCCCTTGAGTCCTAGATCTTCCACGATCAAGCCCCACTGGGCCTCATAGCTGATTTCTGGCATATCGACGGCCGCCAGCAGCGGAACTCTGTGCGGTGCTTGAAACGCCGCGCTGTGAAGCGAATGAAAAAGTAGCGGATGAGGATACTGGTGGATCTTGACTTGGAAATAGTCTTCGTAGCGTTTCAGCTGATCTTCAATGAAAACCAGGCCAGGAACGTAGTACAAATACGCCGGCACCACTTCGACTCCACATTCACGCAGAGCAAGCCAAGTCGCGAGTGAGTCTTTTCCGCAGCTGAACGCTAAACACACGGGTTTCCCCTCCGCAGCTAACTTTTCGCGGATATTTATTGATGGCAATTGGCCTTTAACGATTGTCAGCCCATCTTTAGCCATTTCGACTCCCTTCTCTCTATCCATATAGTCTATCAAACTAGACTGTATATGTCTACCAATATGGACTAGCAGGAAGGTGGGAGGTTAGAATTGGTTCCATGAGTGATTCGCCTACACTGATGGCAATTCGGGTTAACAGGGAAATAAACCGGCAAGCCAGTGATTCCCTCCCTGGACTACTTGTTTCCGCCAGAAAGGCGGGGCATTCAATCGCAGAGGTCATGGACGCTAGCGGACTGAGTAGACCCCGAGTTTTCCAACTCCTCAAAATCGGCAAAGAGGAGAACCCAGTATAAGTGTTGAGTTTCTGACTTGTATAGTCTAATTTTTTAGACTATACTGGATGTATCAAAGAAGATCATCCACACGGGGGCCGCAAGGCCCCCGGAAAGGGGACCAGAAATGACCACCAAATACGCCACTAGGGGACAAGCTATCCAGGTCGAAATCATTGATCGCATCACAGGCATCGACATCACCACACTCGATATCGATTACCTCGCAGAGAACATTACATGCGCCCCTGATAGAAACGGTGGTTTCTTCTACTACCTTCCGAATCCGCAATGGCTCTTGGACGACCTTGCCGAAATGGTTGGGCGGTGACGACATGGCCGCCCTGAAGGAATTACTCATCCAATCCGCTACCGAATACGCAGTCCAAACCTGGCTCGAAGCCCATTTCGGTAGGCGCGCATGGACAATCGCGGAACACATGCAAGCTATGAAGTCCGCTGACTTCCAGGAACACTTCGACGGCGCTCTCGCCTGCATCACAGCTGAGAATGACTATCTCGACTAACAACAGACCACGAAAGGGAAAACAACATCATGGCTCACGAAATCGACATCACACAAGGCCAAGCATCCGCGATGCACCAACGCGATCCGACGATCCCGACATCGCCCGCGCAACACGATGCCTCTTCGGCCCCGACATGGGAATGAAATCCTACGCATTCAACCTATTCGCAGTCGCAGAATAGGGGGTGATCAGGTCTTCAAGGGCAGCTGGTGAGCCAGCTGCCCTTTGACGTGCACAAAAACAAGCCAGACTTGGGCTCGGTGGCAGCGCCTTAATGCCTTCCAAGGAGGCGCTACCCCTGGGGGGGCTCCCCCCTGGGTGTTGTCGGGGTTTAGAGTTCTCCGGGGTGTTTGTCCTGGTGGATTTTTTTTCTTGATTCTTGTCGAGCTTTTCTTGATTCTTCTTGAGTTTTTTTCTGGTGGTGCCACTGGCAAAGTGTTTGAAGATTTTCAGAATTATTTTTTCCGCCAGATTTTTTATTCAGAATGTGATCGACTTCGAGTTGGGTTTTTTCGGGGCATCTGAGGCCGGTGTCTCTCATGGTTGCGACGCATTGGTGTCCATCTCTGGTGAGGATTTTTTGTCTGAGGATGTCGGGGATGGTTTGTTCGCCGGGCTCTGGTGTCCAGGGCATGGGGGCCTTTTTTGTGGGGTGGGGGTATGAAAATGACCACCGGGTTGGGGTGGTCTTGGTTGGGGGTGGGGTGTTTTTGGGTAGGGTCGTACTCACTAATTTGTCAAGCTACCCTGTGGATAACTTTTTGTCAAGTCGTGTGGTATTTCGGTGTTTTTCCTTGTGGTTGTGTGGTTGATGGGTTGGTTGGTGTGGGTGTTGTGGGGTGGTGTTGGGTGGAGTCGGCCTTCTTTTCCCATGTCGCGTAGGGTTTCTGCTGCTCGGTGGAGGTCGTGTGCATAGTTTTCGATGTTGGGGTGGTTGACGGCGATATCGAAGTTGGCTAGGACGAGTGTGATTCGGGTTTGGACGGTGAGGAGGATGT
>WREX01000024.1 GCA_009779115.1 Propionibacteriaceae bacterium | reverse complement strand
CAGGGCGCCGCCGGACAGGGAGACCACGGTGGAGATGACCTCGCGGGACATCGGGTGCGTGCCGACCTGGGCGATGGTGTAGATGACCGCGGCGGCGATCAGTTGCAGGTCGGCCACCAGCGAAGTGGCGAGGTGGATGGCGCCCATCTGCGTGCGGTCACCCAGCTTGAGTACCGTCGCGACCAGGCTGACCACGATGGCGGCGTACAGTTCGACGGACGAGTGGACGGCCGGGTCGCCGATGTCACCCAGCCAAAAACCAAAGTTCAGCGTTGCCGCCAACAGGACGAAGAAGCCGAAGAAAACCTTCTCAAGACTCATATGGACAACCTAGCACGTTCGCGGATCTGTCGACGGTGGGCATCGATAGCGGGATCAAGCAGGTGGTTGGATCTCCCGATGGCCGGATCGGTTGTCATGATGCGGTGCGGGGGGGGCAAAAAAGTTATTCCCGACCAGTACGGCGCAGGACTGACGACAGTTTCTCCGCGGCTGCCACGACTGCGGGGGCGTGGAGACGCCCGGGAGAACGGGTCAGCCGTTCGATCGGGCCGGAGACCGACACGGCGGCGATGATCTTGGAGGAGGGAGAGCGTACCGGAGCCGACACCGAGGCCACGCCCGCTTCGCGCTCGCCGACGGATTGCGCCCAGCCGCGGTGGCGTACTGTGGCCAAAGTTTCCGCGGTGAAGTGGGCCTGGACGAGGCCGCGCTGAATGCGGTCCGGCTCCTCCCAGGCCAAGAGGATGTGGGCGGCAGACCCGGCCTTCATGGTGAACTGGGCCCCGACGGGCACGGTGTCCCGCAACCCCGAGGGTCGCTCGGAGGCCACCACGCAAATCCGGATGTCGCCCTGACGGCGGAAGAGCTGGGTGGATTCTCCCGTGATGTCACGCAGCCGTGCCAGAATAGGACCAGCGGTGGCGAGCAGCCGGTCTTCGCCGGCGGATTGGGCCAGTTCGGTCAGACGGGGACCGAGGACGAAGCGGCCGTTGAGGTCCCTGCCGACCAGGCGATGGTATTCGAGGGCGACTGCCAGACGGTGGGCGGTCGGGCGCGCGAGTCCTGTGACGGACACCAGACCGGCAAGGGTCATCGGCCCCGACTCGAGGGCGGTGAGTACGGAGGCGGCTTTGTCCAGCACACCAACACCTGATGAGACGTCCATATGTTGATACTAGCGTCTTGGTATATGAGAAGTCTAGTGGCATATTGGAACTCAACGAAAGGAGCGCCATGCCCAGAACACTGAGCCAGAAGGTATGGGACGACCATGTGGTCAAGGAAGGTTCGGGTGGTCAGCCGGACCTTTTGTACATCGATTTGCAGTTGTGCCATGAGGTGACCAGCCCCCAGGCTTTCGACGGCCTGCGCATGGCGGGCAGGAAGGTCAGGCGCCCGGATCTCACGATCGCCACGGAGGATCACAACACACCGACGACCGACATCACCAAGCCCATCGCCGACGAAGTGTCCCGTCTCCAAGTGGACACTCTCAGGAAGAACGCGGCTGAATTCGGGTTGCGCCTGCATTCCCTGGGAGACCCGGATCAGGGCGTCGTCCACATCATCGGGCCCCAACTGGGCCTGACCCAGCCCGGCATGACGATCGTGTGCGGAGATTCGCACACCTCCACCCATGGCGCGTTCGGGGCTCTGGCCTTCGGCATCGGCACCTCCGAGGTCGAACATGTCCTGGCCACCCAGACTCTTCCTCAGGCCAAGCCCAAGACCATGGCGGTGACGGTGACGGGCAAGCTACCCGAGTCGGTCACGGCCAAGGACCTCATCTTGGCCCACATCGCTCAAGTTGGGACGGGCGCCGGAACCGGGTACATCGCCGAGTATCGCGGCGACGCCATCGAGGCGTTGTCCATGGACGCCCGGATGACACTGTGCAATATGAGCATCGAGTGGGGAGCCCGCGCTGGAATGGTGGCGCCCGACCAGACGACGCTTGACTATCTGAAGAAGACCCCGCATGCACCGCAGGGCGAGGCGTGGGAGCAGGCCGTGGCGTACTGGTCGACTCTGAAGACCGACCCTGGCGCCGTCTTCGACCGCGAGGTTGTCATCGACGCCACGCGACTGACTCCCTTTGTGACCTGGGGCACCAATCCGGGACAGGGGGTCGGGATCGGCGATGCGGTGCCCGGGTTGGACGACTTCCCCGACGCCCAGGCCCGGGAGGGCGCCCGGCGCGCCTTGGAGTACATGGGTTTGGAACCGGGTACGAGGATGCGCGACATCGCAGTGAACACGGTCTTCATCGGATCGTGCACCAATGGCCGGATCGAGGATCTGCGCCTGGCGGCCAGTGTGCTCAAGGGGCGCACAGTTGCCGACGGGGTGCGGGTGCTCGTCGTTCCAGGATCGGCCCGAGTACGTCGTCAGGCCCACGAAGAGGGCCTTGACCAGGTGTTTTCGCAGGCAGGCGCTGAATGGCGTGAGGCCGGATGTTCGATGTGCCTGGGCATGAATCCGGATTCCCTGGCGCCCGGGGAGCGGTCGGCTTCGACCTCGAACCGGAACTTCGAAGGCCGTCAGGGCAAGGGGGGCCGTACCCACCTGGTTTCCCCTGCGGTCGCGGCCGCCACTGCGGTCACCGGGCGTCTGACAGACCCGTCGTGGTTGTGAGGAGGATCATCATGGACAAGTTTTCGACGTACACAGGGATCGCAGTGCCGCTGCGCCGTTCCAATGTGGACACTGACCAGATCATCCCGGCGGTGTATCTGAAGCGCATCACCCGTACTGGCTTCGAGGACGGGCTGTTCTCTGCCTGGCGGGCGGATCCGGACTTCATCTTGAACCGCGAGCCCTACACCCATGGGTCGATCCTGGTGGCCGGCCCCGACTTCGGCATCGGCTCGTCGCGCGAACACGCTGTCTGGGCGCTGATGGACTTCGGGTTCAAGGTCGTGATCGCCCCCCGATTCGGCGATATTTTCGCGGGCAACTCCGGTAAGACCGGCTTGCTGACCGCGGTCGTGCCGGAAGCCACGGTGGCCAACCTGTGGACGCGCCTGGAGGCCGAACCTGGGCTGGAGTTGACGGTGGATCTCAACGCCAAGACGATCACCGCGGGTGACGCGACCTATCCGTTCGAGGTGGACGACTACACCCGTTACCGTCTCCTCAACGGTTTGGACGACATCTCCATGACCTTGCAGCACTCCGACGAGATCGCAGCCTTCGAGGCACGCCGTCCGGGGTTCAAGCCGACAACTATCCCTGTGAAAACTGCTTCCTGATAAGGGATATCGTTTCAGAGTCTGCTCCTGGCAGGGATTGGTCTGCGGCGTATTCCTTTGTTTTCCCGCCAGCGTTTCGGCGCGTGGTTGTCCGCTATTGGCGTTACGCTGAGTGTCATGAATGGGACCCTCAGCGATGTCGGAGAGTTTGCTCTGGTCGACAGGATCACGACCAACCTGGTCAAAGGCCCGCAGGTCAGCCTCGGACCCGGTGACGATGCTGCGGTGATGAGCGTGGACACCGCGCTGGTGGTGTCCACTGACGTGATGAACGAAAACGTCCATTTCCGCAACGATTGGGCGTCGCCGACGGATGTCGGTCACCGCTGTGTCGCTGGCGCCGTCGCGGACATCGAAGCCATGGGCGCCGTGCCCACAGCTGTGCTGATCGCCTTGTCAGCCCCGAAAGAGACCGAAACGGCGTGGTTGGACAAGTTCATGCAGGGAGTACGCGACGAATGTGACCTGGCCCACGTGTGCCTGGTCGGCGGGGATCTGTCGTCGGGTGTCTGCATCACGGTGGCCGTGACCGCTCTGGGCGAGACCCGTGGCAAGCCGGTGATCAAGCGCGACTCAGCCAAGCCCGGAGATGCCGTGGCCTACAAGGGCCGTCTCGGCTGGGCGGCCGCCGGGCTAGCAGTCTTGTCGCGCGGTTTCCGCTCCCCGAGAGCTGTCGTGTCGGCTTACCAGCGCCCGCAAGTGCCCTACGGCGCAGGTGCGGAGGCCGGACGTCATGGCGCGACTTCCCTCACTGACGTGTCAGACGGGCTGGTGGCGGACCTGGGCCACATCGCCCATGCGTCCGCCGTGGTGATCGACCTGGATTCGGGGTGTCTGCCCATCGCCGAACCAATGGAAGCCGTCGCCCATGCCACGGGCCGGAACCCCCTCGACTTTCTGTTGGCCGGTGGTGAGGACCACGCCCTTGTCGCCACCTTCCCCTTCGGCCAGGTCCCACAAACGTGGACCGTGATCGGACGGGTGCAGGACCTCAAGGGCCGCGATCCAGCCATCCTGATCGACGGGGTGGAGTGGCTCGGCGCCCAGGGGTGGACCCACTTCTAGGTGCCCGCCCCCCGGCGTGGGAGTCGGCGTGGTGTCGTACCTATGGCGTAGTCTCGCGCTCATGGCCAGTCGTCCATCCTCCAAGTCTCCCCGTGGCCGTGCTTCCACCCGTGGGAAGCCCAGTTCCTCAGGTTCGTCCGACGGCGTCCTGCCGGTAATTGGGCGTGGCATCACCAAGGTGTGGAACGCCGCTGCCCGGGGTCTCGGCAAGCTCGTCAGGCATATCGGCCACAGTGCCCGTGACATCGATCCAGCCGTACGCCGGGACGGTATCGGCTTGCTCCTGCTGGCCCTGACCGTCATTTTCGCGGCCGCCTTCTGGTTCAGCCTTCCCGGATGGGTCGGGCATGGCATCCGCTACCTGATCACAACAATCTTCGGACTGGGCGCCTACGCCATCCCGCTGGTCATGCTGGCCAGTTGTGTGGTGGTCCTGCGCAATCGCCGCAAGTCGGCTGCGGCTCGCCTGTTGCTCGGGTGGATCGCCGTTGGTCTGGGTGTGCTGGGTCTGGTCCACATCGCCGCCGGATTGCCGCGCCCGGCGAACATGACCGCCGTGCGGGGAGCCGGGGGAATCGTGGGCTTCATCATCTCCTCCATCCTGGCCGACCCCTTGTCGGTGTGGGTGGCGGTACCCCTGCTCGTGATCCTGACTGTCTTCGGAATCCTCGTCATCGTCGGCAAACCTTTGTCGCAGGTCGTCACCGATTGCGTGGATTTCGTCCAGGGCCTGATCGTCAAGGTGCGCCCCGGTCCCGAAGAGACCGACCCCGATGCCCGCACCGATGCCATCGACCCGGATGAACTCCAGATCACCACCGGCCCTGAATGGACCGACGACCTCGACCAGGAAGCCCCCACGCAGGTGGTTCGCCCTGGACGCAAGAGGACACCGCCTGCGCCTCAGCAGGAACACACCGGACCCCTGCGCTCCGACCCCGTTTTGTCCCAGGGGGTGGTCTATCACCTTCCCGAACCGGGTTTGCTGAAGGCCGGCAGTGTGCCGCGTACTCGCTCTCAGGCCTCGGACGCCATCGTCACCGCTCTGCAGGATGTCTTGAAAGAGTTCGAGATCGACGCCGTCGTGACCGGCTACACCCGGGGCCCGACCGTCACCCGCTACGAGGTGGAATTGGGCACCGGGGTCAAGGTGGAAAAGGTCACAGCCCTGGCCCGCAACATCGCCTACGCCGTGGCGTCTTCGGAAGTACGCATCCTGTCTCCGATTCCCGGCAAGTCCGCCATCGGGATCGAAATCCCCAACCGCGACAAGGAGATCGTCTCGTTGGGCGACGTGCTGCGCTCCCCGGTGGCCCGCCGCGACACCCATCCGCTGACGGTGGGACTCGGCAAGGATGTCGAGGGCGGGTACGTCATCGCCAACCTGTCCCGGATGCCGCACCTCTTGGTGGCCGGGGCCACTGGTTCTGGCAAGTCGAGTTTCATCAACTCGATGATCACCTCCATCTTGATGCGGGCGACTCCCGACGAGGTCCGCATGATGCTGGTGGACCCCAAGAGGGTGGAGTTGAACCACTACGAGGGCATCCCGCACCTGGTCACCCCGATCATCACCAGCCCGAAGAAGGCGGCTGACGCCCTGCAGTGGGTGGTGCGGGAAATGGAGATGCGCTACGACGATCTGGCAGCCTTCGGTTTCCGCCACATCAACGATTTCAACACAGCAGTACGGGCCGGCGAGGTCCATGCTCCTCCGGGCAGCGAGCGTGAGGTGACCCCGTACCCCTATCTGCTGATCGTGGTCGACGAACTGGCCGACCTGATGATGGTCTCTCCCAAGGACGTCGAGGATTCCATCGTCAGGATCACCCAGCTGGCCCGGGCCGCCGGAATCCATCTGGTGCTGGCCACCCAGCGTCCGTCCACCGATGTGGTCACGGGGCTGATTAAGGCCAACGTGCCTTCACGGTTGTCCTTCGCGACCAGTTCGATGACCGATTCCCGGGTCATCCTCGACCAGCCCGGCGCAGAGAAACTGGTCGGCCAAGGCGATGGCCTCTTTCTGCCCATGGGTGCCTCCAAACCGGCCAGGATCCAGGGGGCCTGGGTCAGTGAGGAAGAGATCAAGGCCGTTGTCGCCCAGGTGTCGTCCCAAGTCCAGCCGCAATACCGCGAGGATGTGACCGCCACGGCCACCGCCCAGCGCACGGTCAGTGACGACATTGGCGACGACCTGGATCTGGTGCTCGAAGCCGCACGCCTGGTCATCAACCTACAACTGGGCTCGACATCGATGCTCCAGCGCAAGCTCAGGGTCGGATTCGCCAAGGCCGGACGGCTGATGGACATCCTGGAGACCCGCGGCGTCGTCGGCCCTTCGGAGGGTTCCAAGCCGCGTGAAGTCCTGGTCAAACCCAACGATCTGGATGAGGTCCTGATCAGTCTCCAAGGGGATTGATCCGGGTGGTTACCCTGAGCATCGTGTCGTTGGGCTGCGCGCGCAATGAGGTCGATTCGGAGGAGTTGGCGGCCCAGTTTGCCACTGCTGGATTCGACCTGATCGACCAGCCGGACCAGGCTGAAGTGGTGGTGGTCAACACTTGTGGTTTCATCGAGGCCGCGAAAGCGGAGTCCATCGACGAGATACTCTCAGCCGCGGGTGGGCGCGCTGACGGCAGCCAGCCAGTCGTCATCGCTGCCGGATGTCTGGCGGACCGGTACGGGGACCAGCTGGCGTCTAGTCTGCCCGAGGCCGATGCTGTCATCGGCTTCGACGGCTACCCAGACATCGCCGCCACCGTACGCCAGGTATTGGCCGGTGTCCACCCACCCGCCAAGCCGCCAGTGGACAGACGCCGCCTCTTGCCCATGACCCCAGTCGCGCGACCGGGGGACGGTCCCGCAACCCCCGCCTGGATTCCCTCCCAGCGCCACCGGTTGGCCGCAGGACCCATGGCTCCCCTGAAGATCGCGTCAGGCTGTGACCGTACCTGCGCTTTCTGCGCCATACCGGTTTTTCGCGGTGCTTTCCAGTCCAGGCCTGCTGGCGACATCCTCGCCGAGGCAGCCTGGTTGGCCACCCAGGGCGTCAAGGAGGCTTTCCTCGTCAGCGAGAACACGACCTCGTACGGCAAAGACCTGTCCCGAGGGGCCCTGGAAGCCTTGCTGGGCGACCTCGCCGGCGTGGCAGGAATCGAGCGCATTCGCCTCAGCTACCTGCAACCAGCGGAAGTACGCCAGCCCCTGATCGACGCTATCGCGGCCACGCCCAAGGTGGTCCCGTACTTCGATCTGCCCTTCCAGCACGCCTCCGCGCCCGTTCTGAAGCGGATGCGCCGTTATGGGGACGCTCAGTCTTTCCTGGACCTGCTGGGCCGGATCCGCCTCGCCGTGCCTGGCGCCGGAATCCGCAGCAATGTGATTGTCGGCTTTCCTGGCGAGACCCCAGACGACGTGGACACCCTTGTCCAGTTCCTGGGCGAAGCCGGCTTGGACGCCGTGGGAGTTTTCCCGTACTCCGATGAAGAAGGCACACGCGCGGCTGGACTAGACGGCCATCTGGACGAGCAAGAGATTCGTTCCCGTGCCCGGGACGTGTCCGAATTCGCCGACACCGTCACAGCGATGAAAGCTCACGACAGGATCGGGGACACGGTCTCGGTGATGATCGAATCGACCGGGAACGGTGTGTCTGCGGGCCGGGCCGGCCAGCAGGGTCCTGAGGACGGGATCACCTACGTACGCGGGGAAAACGTGCCCGTCCAGCGGTTGTGTCCCGGAGAAATTGTGACAGGAGAAGTGGTCGACAGCCATGGGGTCGACTGGTACATTGACCTGTGAGGGGCCACTCCGGGGTACGCAGCGCGGGCCATGGGGAAGGGCCCAGGCCCTGGACGTGACGCATTCACACCCGTGGTTGACTGTGATGGAGAACACCAATGACTGAGCCTGAGAAGGTTGTTCCTGTGGTCAACGTGCCGAACGCCCTGACCACACTGCGCCTGATCATGGTGCCGCTGTTCGCGTGGATGCTGCTGTCGCATCCCCATGACATCACCTGGCGCTGGGTGACAACCGGGGTGTTCGTCCTAGCCCTGCTGACCGATCTGGCCGATGGCAAGATCGCCCGCAAGTACGACCTGGTCACCAACTTCGGCAAGCTGTGGGACCCCATCGCCGACAAGGCCATCACCGGCATGGCCATGATCGGTCTGTCGATTCTCGGACAACTGTGGTGGTGGGTGACCATCATCATCCTCATCCGCGAATGGGGCATCACCATCATGCGCTTCATGATCGTCAAGTACGGGGTTCAGGCTGCTGACCGCCTGGGGAAGATGAAGACGCTGACGCAGACCATCGCCCTGGTGGGCATGCTGGCTCCCTTCTGGGCCTATGTGGCCAATCCCTCGACGCCCGCCGCATGGTCCTGGATATGCGTCGTCCTGAACTGGGTGGCCATCGTGGCCATGGGAGTCGCCTTGGTGCTGACGGTGGTCTCTGGGGTGAACTACTGTGTCGGCGCATGGAAGCTTCGCCAAGCCTGGATGGCCCAACAGGGCCAGGCTGGCGACGTCGTTCAGGACGGGTCAGGTGACGGTGACTCCCGCTGAGGCCATCGCAGCCCTGGCCAGCCGGCGTGCGAGCGTGGCGACCTGTGAGTCGATCACAGGGGGACTCATCTGTGGGGCTCTGACCTCAGTGCCTGGGTCCTCTGACGTGGTACGAGGAGGCTTGATCACCTACGCCACCGATCTGAAAACAAGCTTGGCCGGGGTGGATCCGGGGCTAATCGCCCGCTCTGGTGTCGTGTCGGAACCCGTGGCGATCGCGATGGCTCAGGGCGCGCGGCAACACTGCGGGGCCGACTGGGGGATCGGCGTGACGGGAGTGGCCGGTCCTGGAGCGTCTAACGGGGTTCCTGCTGGGACGGTGTGGTTGGCCGTGGCCGGACCAGGGACGCTGACAGCCCGGTTACTTGCCGAATCTGGCCAGCGAACTCAGGTACGCACACGGGTCGTCGACGCGGCAATCGACCTGTTGTGCGAGGCCATGGGGGCCGCTGATGGGCCCCCAGATTCTTCAGTGTCGACCCGCGCGAGATCGGTGGATGATCCCGTGGATCTGTTGTCGGCACTGTAGAATAGAGCTATGAATGCCAGCCGTACGATCCTGTTGCGCCAGGCCATGGGGGAAACCATCCGCGACCTGAGAATGCGCGCTCACCGTACCCTGCGCGACGTCTCGGCTGACGGGCAGATCAGCCTGGGATATCTGTCCGAGATCGAACGGGGGCAGAAGGAAGCGTCGTCGGAGGTCCTCGCCGGGATCGCTGACGCTTTGTCGGTCACCTCGGGGGAATTGATGCTGGAAGTCGCGGAGCGGATGCTGGCCTATGAATCAGACGCCGTCGTGTCTCTCGGCGCCCGCCTGGCCGCCTGATATCTGCGAAATCCCCGCACATGCGTGAAGCCGAACTGTGGACCCGTCTGGAGGAAGTGCTCGGGCCGGGTTATGCCCGTGCTTGGGCTGATCTTGTAGTGATGTCCGATCTGGGCGGACGTTGTGTGAACGAGGCGATCACCGCCGGGCTCGACTTCAAAACGATCTGGAGGGCCGTGTGGGCCTATCTGGAACTGCCGGAGTCTTTACGGTGACGACACGCCGTTCACAGTTCGTCAATTCGAACATTTGTTCGGTAGAGTCTGGGGGAGGCCAGTGTCTCACCAGTTCGTTGGTCCGGCACAAAATGTCCGACCTCAGCTTTATGGTGTGATAGTCGCCCACGGAAGACTACAGAAAGGCACGACATGGCAGCCACAGATCGTCAGAAAGCCCTTGAGGCAGCCCTTGCCCAAATCGAGAAGCAACACGGCAAGGGTTCGGTGATGAAACTGGGGGAGAGAACCCATCAACCCATCGAAGTCATCCCAACCGGGTCCATCGCTTTGGATATCGCTCTGGGAATCGGGGGCCTTCCCCGGGGTCGTGTCGTCGAGATCTTCGGGCCGGAGTCCTCGGGCAAGACAACCTTGGCCCTTCATGCCATCGCCTCCGCCCAGAGCGACGGGGGGATTTGTGCCTTCATCGACGCCGAACACGCCCTTGACCCCGACTACGCCCACAAGCTCGGTGTGAACACCGACGAGTTGCTGGTCAGCCAGCCGGACAACGGTGAACAGGCCCTGGAGATCGCCGACACCTTGGTCCGCTCGGGAGCGCTGACCCTGGTGGTGATCGACTCGGTGGCCGCTCTCACCCCGCGGGCCGAGATCGAGGGCGAGATGGGCGATTCTCATGTCGGCCTGCAGGCCCGCCTGATGAGCCAGGCCCTGCGCAAGATGACCGGCGCTCTGGCGACAGCCAAGACCACCGCTATCTTCATCAACCAGTTGCGGGAGAAGATCGGGGTCATGTTCGGCTCACCCGAGACGACCACCGGTGGCAGGGCGCTGAAGTTCTACTCCTCGATCCGGCTCGACGTACGCCGGATCGAGGGATTGAAAGACGGTGCCGAGAACGTCGGCAACCGAACCCGGGTCAAGGTTGTCAAGAACAAGGTCGCTCCTCCCTTCAAACAAGCAGAGTTCGACATATTGTACGGCGAGGGGATTTCCCGCGAAGGTGGTCTGATCGATCTCGGTGTCGAGCAGGGCCTCATCCGCAAAGCCGGCTCGTGGTTCACCTATGAGGGAGAACAACTCGGCCAGGGCAAGGAGAACGCCCGTGGCTTCCTGAAGTCCCACGCCGAGATCGCCACCGAGATCGAGGGCAAACTCCTTGCCGCCTACGGGATAGGTCAAACCGTCCCCGAGGGAGTCGACCCCGTGACCGGTGAAGTGGAGTTCTGACAGGAGAGTCCAGACCCATGGATGAGGGGGACAATCACGATCGTCTGGCGACGATCGCGCAGTTGAGAGCGACCATCGCGTCCGTCGAGGAACAGTGGCACTCTGACCAAAAGCTCGCACAGCCAGCCTTCTCCGACGAGATTTCTGATCTGGGCCAGGCCAAGAAGATCGCGCTACGCTACATGTCCACGCGGCCTCGTAGTTCGTGGGAGGTGTCGCAGGAGATGCGACGCCGCCATGTCATCGATCCGGTGGCTGACCAAGTCATCGAACGATTCACGCAGGTGAGTCTGCTGGACGACCGCGGTTTTGCGAAGCAATGGGTGTCCACGCGGCGCGGATCCAAGTCGTTGTCTTTAGCCCGGCTGCGGCACGAACTGACAGCGAAGGGGATCGCCGCCGACTTGATCGCCGAAGCCCTGGATGACGCCGAAGAATCGGAAGCGGACCTGGCCCTGGCTCTGGCACGCAGACGTGTCGCCTCCATGCGCGGCCACGACCAGAACACGCTGATCAGGCGGCTGTCATCTCAACTGGAACGGCGAGGTTTCGCTCCAGGGGTGGTCCGCGCCGCGGTCTTCCAGGTGGTGGACGAGACCCTGGGGGCCACACCCCCTGCCCGGCTTGGTAACATCGCTGATGATGAATGAGACGCGGACCTACCAGGTCATCACCTATGGCTGCCAGATGAACGTCCACGATTCCGAACGGATCGCGGGGCTTTTGGACCAGGCTGGGTATGTGCCCGTCGGCGACAAGGCTGACCCTGATGTGGTCGTCTTCAACACCTGTGCGGTCAGACAGAACGCCGACAACCGGTTGTACGGCAACCTGGGCCATCTGGCGCAGGTCAAGCAGGCCAACCCCGGGATGCAGATCGCTGTGGGCGGGTGCATGGCCCAGAAGGACAAAGACATCGTGATGTCCCGCGCCCCCTGGGTCGATGTGGTCTTCGGCACCCACACCATCGCTCACCTGCCTGCTCTGCTGGCCCGGGCCCGGGCCGAACACATGGCCCAGATCGACATCGCGGAGTCTCTGATCACCTTCCCCTCGACACTGCCCAGTCGCCGGGAGTCGGCGTACTCCGGCTGGGTCACCATCTCTGTGGGATGCAACAACACATGCACCTTCTGCATTGTTCCTTCGGTGAGGGGACGGGAGATGGACCGCAACGTGGACGACATCTTGACCGAGGTGAAGATGCTGGTCGACCAGGGAGTCCAGGAGGTGACCCTGCTCGGGCAAAACGTGAACACCTATGGCGCCCAGTTCCCGGGCCAGGACGCGTTCGCCTCCCTCCTGCGGTCCTGCGGCGAAGTCGAGGGGTTGAGGAGGTTGCGCTTCGCATCTCCCCATCCTGCCTATTTCACCGATGCGGTGATCGCGGCGATGACCGAGACCAAGACGGTGATGCCGAGCCTGCACATGCCCGCGCAATCGGGGTCGGACGAGATCTTGAGGAAGATGCGCCGGGCCTATCGGCGCGACAGGTTTTTGTCGATCCTGGATTCGGTCAGGACCCGCATCCCCACAGCCGCCGTGACGACGGACATCATCGTCGGCTTCCCCACCGAGACCGAACAAGATTTCCAGGCGACCCTGGATCTGGTGCGGCAGGCCCGGTTCGCTGCCGCGTTCACCTTCCAGTATTCCATCAGGCCTGGGACTCCGGCTGCGACGATGGAGGGCCAAGTCCCTCACGAGGTGGTCCAGGAACGCTACGAGCGGCTGATCGAGGTGATCGATGAGATCGCCTGGGAAGAGAACAAGAAACTGGTCGGGAGTCAGGTCGAGGTCATGTTCGCAACGGGGGAGGGCCGCAAAGACGACCGCACGCAGCGTGTCTCAGGACGTGCGAGGGACAACCGCTTGGTCCATGTGGCCGTGCCCGATGGGGTGAGACCGCGGCCCGGGGACATCGCCACCGCCACGGTGACCTATGCCGCGCCCCACCACCTGATTGCCGATGCCGGTTTCTGTGATCTCATCCGGACCCGGGGCGGAGACGCCTGGCAGGAGCAAACCGGAGCAGAGTCCCAGGCTCGTCACCCGGACTTCCCACCCCAGGAAGCGTGATTGATCGGGACATGACCGACGAATCCGTGGGAAAGTTTCGCGGGTGGCGTCACGGGTGTGCCTGAATGACAAGTAGTGACATGTCAGCCTGGTCACAATGCGGATTCCAGGTGTTCTATAGTGGAAAATGTCACGTCTGTCTGTGGGAAGGCTGCTGATTTATCATGTCTTATTTTTCTGAGAGCGCCCAGGCTGGGCTGTCCCTGAGTGCGGGCACCCCCACGCAGCAGCCACGTGTGACGATCATCTTGCCCGCGTACAACGGCGCCCGTTTTCTCGATCGTGCGATCGGGTCAGTCCTCGCGCAGACAGTCAGCCGCCCCACGTGGGTACTGATGGCAATCAACGATGGTTCAACTGATGACACCCTCGACATCCTGCGTGACTACCAGGAGCGCTACCCCGACAACATCGTGGTCATCGACCAGGAGAACCACGGCGTGGCCCGTACCCGCAATGACGCGATACGCAGAACTCAGACCGAGTGGCTGACTTTCCTCGACCAGGACGACTACTTCGACGACACCTTTTTGGAATCGATGTTGAACCATCATGATCTGGACGAGTGCGATGTCGTGGTCGCCGGCTACGTCCACAGGACGCTGACGGGCAAAGGTGTCGAGAAGATCGGGCCTTTCCCGCGCGGCGGGGCGTACGCACGATGGATGAACACCGGGGTGTGGGGGAAGCTGCACAGGACCACCTTCGTCATCGACAACGACGTGGACTTCTCCGACACCCAATTCGGCGAGGACACCGGGTTCACCTTTCTCGAAAACCTGGCAGCCGGCCCGCGTGTCGGATTCGTCGCCTCCGGAGGCTACAACTGGGTCATCAACCCGCAGTCCGTCAGCCAGACCATGCACGTGACGCTGACCCCGCGAAGCTACGAAGGGTTCGTCGGCCTCGTGAAACGGCTGGTGTCCATGCGTGAGGACCTGGGAGTGTCTGACCCGATCGTCGACTTTCACCTGTTGTGTGTGGCCGCCTACTGTCTGGCTCACTCCCGGGCGCCCGACAAGGCGTCATTCTTAGCTTTCGCCGATGATTTGTTCGCTGCCCTGACCCCACTGGGGCAGTCCGCGACCCGCAATCCGTACATCGCCTCCCGGCCTGACGGCATGCCGAGGGTGGCCCACATCCTGACCCGGATCATGATTTCGGCGCAACTGTCGGGAAAGATGCGCCGCATCGCACCCGCGGTCATGTTCGTCCAAAGGTTCCTCTGATCCCTCATCCTCTCCCCCTGGCACGGGCCTGGAACCCGGATGCACCGATTCATGGCTGCTGCGCGACCCTGTGGAGGCACGCTGGCTCTGGAGGCACGCTGGCTCGTCGGTCGGCGCTCAACTTCACGTCCAGTCTGCCTTCACGCCACCCGCCGACCCATCGCACCCCCACAGTGTCGCTCGCGACGCCAGCGATCGGTGCATTCGGGCCTTGAACCGGGATCGGTGGATCCACACTGAAACGCTCCTAGGTCAAGTACGCTTATCTCCATGCAATCATGGAAGTCGCCGGCCCTGCCCGGCAGGCAGGACACGGCGCCAGGCGAATTGCGATTGTACGACACAGCAGTGCAGGCCGTGGTCCCTGTCGGGCCATCACCCGGCGAGAATCGACCAGCGACAATGTACGTCTGCGGTATCACTCCGTACGACGCCACCCATCTGGGCCACGCGTTCACGTACCTGACCTTCGATCTGGTGAACCGGGTCTGGCGTGACCTGGGAGTGGATGTGCGCTACTCGCAGAACGTCACCGACATCGACGACCCGCTGCTGGAGCGGGCCGGCCTGACTGGTGTGGACTGGCGGGACCTGGCAGCCAACCAAATCGCCTTGTTCGCCTCCGACATGGAGGCTCTGCGGGTCCTGGCCCCGGATTCCTTCCTCACGGTGACCGAGTCGCTTCCCCTGATCGAGGATGCGATGTCGGTGCTGCACTCCACCCACCAGATTTACCAGATCGGCGACGACACTGCCGATTGGTACTTCTCCTTTGACGGCAGGCCGGGCTTCGGGCGGGAATCCCACCTGGACGGCGACCAGATGCGGGCATCTTTCGCAGACCATGGCGGCGACCCAGATCGTCCTGGCAAGAGGCATCCGCTCGACGCCCTGGTGTGGCGGCAGGCCCGTGACAACGAGCCTTGGTGGGAGTCGGTTCTGGGACCCGGGCGTCCCGGCTGGCACCTCGAATGTGCCGCCATCGCCTGCTCGACTCTCGGAACCGGCATCGACCTCCAAGGTGGCGGCTCCGACCTGATCTTCCCCCATCACGAGATGTGCGCCATCCAGGGCCAGGCCTTCACGGGCCTGCCTTTCGCCCGTGCCTTCGTCCATTCCTCGATGGTGTGGCTGGACGGGGAGAAGATGAGCAAGTCGAAGGGCAACCTGGTGACCGTCTCCGATCTGCTCGGCCAGCGCGCCGACCCGATGGCCATCCGTCTGGCCTTGTTGGGCCACCATTATCGCGCCGACTGGCAGTGGCACCCCGAGTTCTTGGCCCAGGCGACCCGGCGCCTCGACCTGTGGCGCGAGGCCGTCCACGCCGTTACCAGCGTCGACGCCGGCCCGGCCATCGCTGCAGTGCGAGACCTGCTGCGCGACGACTTGCGAGCGGATCGGGCCCTCGAAGTGATCGACGCCTGGGCGGTGGCGAGTCTGGCGGCCGAGGAGGACCACCCCGGGGCCAGACAGCAGATGGCAGACCTGGCCGATGGCCTGCTGGGAGTTGGGATAGCCTGAGATGGTGGAATCCCCGATGACATACGACAGCCGTGGGTTGTTGCCTGCTGTCGCCCAGGACCGGCGTACAGGCAAGGTCCTGATGGTGGCTTGGATGGACGAGGAGGCCCTCAGGCGCACCATCGAGACGCGCCGGGCCACGTACTGGTCGAGATCTCGGCAACAGTATTGGGTCAAGGGGGAGACCTCCGGCCATGTGCAACACGTCTGTGAGGTGCGGCGCGACTGCGATTGCGACACCGTTTTGCTGATTGTCGACCAGGTCGGACCGGCCTGTCACACCGGGGCGCCGACCTGTTTCGACGTCCACCCGCCCCTGCTCGCTGAGGAAGATCATGCCCCTGTTCCTGCCTAGCCCCGCCCATGGCGTGTGGTACCTCGGCCCGGTCCCCATCCGTGGCTATGCCATGTCGATCCTGGCCGGAATCGTCGTGGCCTTCATCCTGGCCCGGCACCGCTGGAAGAAGTGGGGCGGGGACACCAATCAGTTCGAGACCATGACGCTGGTGTCGGTCATCGTCGGCATCATCGGAGCCAGGATCTACTGGATCATCATCGAATGGCCGCGCTATTTCGGGCCCGAGGGCACCTGGTACCGAATGTTCTTCGTCTGGGAAGGTGGCCTGGGCATCTGGGGCGGGATCACCTTCGGCTTCATCACCGGCTGGCTGCTGTGCCGGCATTACAAGATACCCTTCCTTCGGCTGGCTGACTCCATCGCGCCCGCCTTCCTCATCGCCCAAGGCATCGGCCGGTTGGGCAACTGGTGGAATCAAGAGTTGTACGGATTGCCGACGACCTTGCCCTGGGCACTGAAGATCGACGTCGAACATCGGGTCGCCGGGTACGAACAGTACGCCACCTTCCACCCCACCTTCCTGTACGAAATGCTCTGGGACATCCTCGGAGCACTGGTCCTGTTGTGGCTGGAGAGGAGATTCAGGCTGGGACGCGGCAAGGTCTTCGCCTTGTACATCGCCATCTACGCGATCGGTCGCTGCTGGATCGAGTTCCTGCGCATCGATCCCGTCCAGATCGTCGGAGGGCTGAGAATCAACGTCTGGCCGACCATGGCCGGCGGGGTCGTTGGAATCGTCCTGTTCCTCTGGCTGGCGAAGCACAGACCAGGTCCCAACGAGATCATCGTGGGGGACAGCGAGACCGAGCCCGAGTCCGTGGCGGACAGTGGGGCCGGCCCGGGATCCGTGGTGGACAGTGAGGCCGAAACCGCACCAGTGTCCGTCTGTCAGGATGCCCACCGAGACCCCACCGATGAGGCCGACGAGGACGGTTGAGCGCGACACGGATGGCCGATTTTTTTCTTGGTCACGACACGCCACCCTCAGATGAGAATGTTTGAGCCTGGATCCCCCGATTCATGGCTACTGCGCGTCCCTGTGCCGGCTCGCTGACCCGTCGGTCACCGTTCAACAGACGTCCAGTCTGCCCTCACGGCAACCGCCGGCTCATCGAACCCCCACAGGACCGCTCGCCACGCCAGCAATCGGTGGATCCAGGCTGACTAGGGGACTATCGTAGGGGTCGATGGCTTTCGAGGCCTCGTACGTTCCGTACAGATCAAGGAGTAAGACGTGTCGTTTGTTCACCTTCATGTCCACACTGAATACTCCATGCTGGATGGGGCGGCAAAGATCGCCAAACTCTTCGCGGAAGCCGACCGCCTGGGTATGCCGGCGGTGGCGATGACCGACCACGGCAACATGTTCGGGGCCTATGAATTCTTTATGGCGGGCAAGAAATCCCAAGTCAAACCGATTATTGGCATCGAGGCTTACGTCGCGCCGGGGTCGCGGCACTCCAGGACCCAGGAGTTCTGGGCCAGCGGCAAGCGGGAGGCCCAAGACGTCGATTCCGAGGGTGGCAAGGACGTCTCCGGGTCGGGGCGCTACACCCACATGACCCTGCTGGCCCGCAACGCGACCGGCTTGCACAACCTGTTCCGGCTCAGTTCCCTGGCCAGCTTCGAGGGTTACTACATGAAGCCACGCATGGACTTTGACCTGATCAGTCAGCACTGTGAGGGCATCATCGCCACCACCGGTTGCCCCTCCGGCGCGGTCCAGACCCGCTTGCGCTTAGGCCAGTACGACGAGGCGCTCAAGGTGGCAGCTGCCTACCGCGACATGCTGGGCAAGGACAACTATTTCGTCGAGATCATGCGCCACGGCGTCGACATCGAAGCTGCCGTCCAGGACGACCTGATGCGTCTGGCCAAAGACCTGGGTCTGAAACTGCTGGCCACCAACGATTCCCACTATGTCACCGCCGATCAGGCCGACGCCCACGACAACCTGTTGTGCATCGGCGTGGGCCGTAACAAGGACGACGAGAAGCGTTTCCGGTTCAACGGATCCGGGTACTACCTGCGCTCCTCGGACGAGATGCGCGACCTGTTCTACGACGTGCCGCAAGCCTGCGACGTCACCTTGGACATCGCCGAGATGGTCGAGCCTTACGACGAGGTTTTCACCCACATCGACCGCATGCCACAGTTCGCCGTCCCGGAAGGCCAGACCCAAGAGTCCTGGCTGCGTCACCAGGTGGACGAGGGCCTGCAGATGAGGTACGGCGACCAGCCCCCCCAGGAGGTCCTCGACCGGGTGGCGACCGAGTTGGCCGTGATCGAACCGCTCGGCTTTTCCGCGTACTTCCTGGTCGTGGCCGACATCTGCCGCTTCGCCCGCGACCGCGGGATCCGGGTGGGGCCAGGACGTGGCTCGGCCACCGGGTCGATGGTGGCGTACCTGACCCGGATCACCGAACTGGACCCGATCCGCCACGGCCTGATCTTCGAACGCTTCCTCAACCCCGAACGCATCTCGCCCCCCGACGTCGACCTCGACGTGGACGACCGCAACCGCGACCAGATCCTCGCCTATTTCGCCGACACCTACGGCTCGGACTACACCGCCCAGGTCAACACCTTCTCGACCATCAAGGCCAAGAACGCGGTCAAGGACTCCGCCCGGATCCTCGGATATCCTTTCCAACTCGGCGAGCGGATCGTCAAGGCCATGCCCTCCGACCCGACCGGGAAGATCGGCCT
>WREX01000023.1 GCA_009779115.1 Propionibacteriaceae bacterium | reverse complement strand
TGAGGGGATGAAAGGGGCGGTGTCGCGGGCAGAACAGATCGTGGCCTCGACACCGGGGGCGATCCTGGCCCGCCAGTTCGACAATCCGGCCAACCCCGAGATACATCGCCGTACGACCGCTGAGGAAATCTGGACCGACACCGGCGGCCAGGTGGACATCGTGGTGGGCGGCATCGGCACCGGTGGGACTCTGACGGGGGTGGGCCAGGTCCTCAAGCAGCGAAAACCCGACGTGCATGTGATCGGGATCGAGCCGGCCGAATCCCCGCTGCTGACTCAGGGGAGCTCCGGCCCTCACAAGATCCAGGGGATCGGGGCCAACTTCGTACCGTCTGTGCTCGATCGGTCGGTCATCGACAAAATCCTGACCGTACCATCGGACACCGCCCTCGACTGGGCCCGGCGAGCCGCTCAGGCTGAGGGGCTATTCGTCGGCATTTCGGCTGGAGCGGCCCTGGCGGGAGCGGCTCACGTCGCGGTCAAGGAGCACGCGGCGGGCAGGACGATCGTCGTCATCATCCCCGACGGCGGCGACCGCTACATGTCCACTCCCTTGTATTCCTCCCTGATGGAGGAATGATGAAATGATGGAGAAGTGATGAAATCCAGGTGCACGTGCTGCCATTGCCGGTGTGGCCACTGTTTGTCCTCGTGTCTGTTCTTTCCGTTCAAGCTGGCGTTCAGGCTTGTCAGACGGGTGAATGAGGACTTAGCGGCAGCCATGCGCGAGGATCCTGCCGCCACGTCGAAGATGCTGGTCGCGCTCACGTACCCCGGGGTTCACGCGGTGTGGACCTATCGCGTGGCTCATTCGATGTGGCTCAAGAGCCCGTTCCTGCGCCCCTGGGCCAGGGTGTTAACGCACATCGCCCGGTTCTGGACCGGCATCGAAATCCATCCGGGTGCGACCATCGGACGACGCTTCTTCATCGATCATGGAATGGGCATTGTCATCGGTGAGACGGCAGAGATTGGTGACGATGTCCTGATGTACCACCAGGTCACCTTGGGCGGGCGTTCGCGCGGTCGTTTCAAGCGGCATCCCACGGTGGGCAATCGCGTCCTGCTGGGCGCGGGCGCCAAACTCATCGGCCCCATCACGGTCGGGGACGACGCCAAGATCGGAGCAAACGCGCTGGTCGTCCGGGACGTTGCCCCTGGTACGGTCGTGGTCGGCATTCCAGGAAAACACAAGATCGGCGACGTGATCGCCTGATTATGCCCGAATCCACCGATCGCTGGCGTCGCGAGCGACACTGTGGGGGTGCGATGGGTCGACGGTTGCCGTGAGGGCAGACTGGACGTCTGTTGAGCGGCGACCGGCGGGCCAGCGTGCCGGCACAGGGCCGCACAGCAGCCATGGATCGGTGGATTCGGGTTATGTCCGGCTCTCCACTGGGCATGACAAGAGGGGACGTCCTTGGACATCCCCTCTCGTGTGTACGGTTGTGTGCGGTGTCAGCGTTGTGAGCGGGCGAACCCGGCCGCCTCGGCTGCCTCCTCGGAGGAGAACCAGACATCGGAGTTGGTGCGCAGGTAGCCTGCCGAATCGGGAAGATGGTACTTCATCGACCGTTCGTTGCCCTTGATCACATAGCCCTCGGGTGGGTTGGGGCCCGCGTAGGACCCTTCTCCGTACGGATGGGATTCGGTCGTGGGAACTGCTTGTTCCACGCTGTCAGCCGCCGGTTCCGCTGCAGGAGCAGGGTTGGCCGACACCATCTGATCCTCGGGGACCTCATTGTGGGCTGGCACATCAAACTGCTCCGGCTGAGGGGCTTCCTCGGCCACAGGTTGGGGGGTGACCTCAGTCTCGACCAGGACCTCGTCGATTTCGTAGTCGTCGTCGGGGTAGACGTACGGCTCATCGGGTTCGTAGGCGGCCCAGTCGTCACGGCCACCCAAGAAGGTACGGACAGCCACGGCCAGTGCTCCGAGAATGGCCCCAACCGCCGCGACTGTGGCCACGGTCTTGGCCTTGCTGGCCTTCCTGGACTTGACCAGTTCTCCTTGCAGGGCTGCTATCGAGGCGTCGGCACGCTGGTCCAGCCGTTCAAGGACGTCGAGGGCCCCGTCTGCCGCAGCCGGTGTGACAGCGGCTTCGTGGAGGACGTCGATCAACTTGGGCAAGAGGTCTTCTTGGACGCTCTTCTGCGCGCGGTCAATGGCCGGTGTCACCCGGTCGAGGGCTGAGTTCACGGTGGGTTGCATCCGCTCCATGGTGTCGGCGGCGCGCCCGGCTGCCCGTCGCGTGGCGTCTTTGGCCGCCTGCAGCGCCTCATCGGCGACCGGGGCGACCTTCTTCGCGGCGGCATCTAGGAGAGGAGTGATTCGTTCGACTGCCTCATCCCATGCTGCGACGCCTTGCTCGGCGACAGTTTTTGCCTTGTCAGCAGCAGTTTCTAGGAGATCTTCCTTGCGAATGATCATTGTTATCCTAACGTTTCTTACTCCGAGCGGAGTAATACAAGCTTACTGCGATCACGACGCCCGGGAACCCTGACATGCCCCTGAAAAGGTCTGTACGGACAAATGCCGGAAATTGTGCCAGTCCTCGGAGGAAGCGGTCATGCGAGCGTGCGTACTGGCAGAATAGGCGGTGCTATATAGTTCATCAGCGAAAGGGTTCGAATGACTCAAGCAATTCTTCATACCAATCACGGGGACGTCCGTGTCGACCTGTTCGACGATCAGGCGCCGGTGACGGTGGCCAATTTCGTCGGCTTGGCGAATGGCACCAAGGAATACGTCGACCATGTCACCCGCGAGAAGAAGACTGGTCACTTCTACGACGGACTGATCTTCCACCGTGTGATCTCCGGGTTCATGATCCAGGGCGGTGACCCGCGCGGTGATGGTCGCGGCGGTCCCGGGTATGAGTTCGCGGACGAGTTCCATCCTGACCTCAGTTTCGACCGGCCGTACCTGTTGGCGATGGCCAACGCGGGACCGGGGACAAATGGTTCACAGTTCTTCATCACTGTGGCCAAGACCCCGCACCTGACACGTCGCCACACGATTTTCGGCGAGGTGACCGATCCGGACAGCCAGAAAGTCGTCGACGAGATCGCCGCAGTACGCACGGATCGCAACGACCGTCCCGCTGACCCCGTGGTGATCAACTCGGTCGAAATCAAGTAAGAATCTTCGTTTGTTACCTGTCGGCGTACGCGCTCCCCGCGGGTGCGTCGACAGGTTTTTGGCATGCCCCGGCGGGGAGAAGACAGTTTGGTTTCAATGGCTGTGGACAGGCCACCCCCAGGTTCCGTCGATGGCCATCAGGCGTACTCCTGGCTGTTCCATCCATCCGGCGATCAGTTCGGCTTCTTCGATGGATCCCGCGGGCATCCTGGGCAGGGATGGGATGACTGTTCTGGCCGTGGTGAGCGCGGCGTCGGCCACGCGCTGCGGGTCATCGCCGGGCAGGGCCACTGCCGAACCGGCCAATTGGGCGTACCGGAAAATGTGGATCTCCCACGCGTCGCCAATCTGGTGAGCAGCCACGATCTGTGAGCAGTCAGCCAGGGATTGTAGGCGGGCCTGGCGGCGAAGACCGTGTTCGACAAGGGAAAACCTGTTCAGTGTCTCCTGAGCTTCCTCGTAGCGATACTGTTCTGACAAGGTACTGACGGTGGTCAGGCAGGCTTGGCGGACGGGACGGATATCACCATTCAGGCAGGTGCGCACCTGGTCGACCAGGCTGGCGTACGAGTCCAAGTCGCGCAGGGTGCACGGTGCTGGACATGACCCCATTTCAGCCAGCGCGCACGGTTCACGCCCGGTCTTGGGGGAGAGCCGGTCATGGCAGGTGCGCAGGGGAAAGGCTTCACCGAGTCCGAGCAATGCTTGTTCTGCTGGTTCCCGACCTGGGAAAGGCCCGAGGTAGCTGGCGGAGTCGTCGAGGACCCGCCGTACCACAGACCAGCGGGGGATAGGTTCGGCCGTCATCTTGATCCAGGTGTGGTGAGGGCTCTTGCTCCGGCGATTGTACGGCGGCTGGTGCGCGGTGATGAGCCGCAACTCGACGATGGCCGCTTCCAGGGCGGTGTGGCATTCAATTGCTTCGACGCCTGTGGCCAGCGCCACCATCTCTTCCATTCGGCGACGCGACTCGGAGGCAGTGAAATAGGTGCCCACACGCTGGCGGATGTGTTTGGACGTGCCAACATACAAGTATTGTCGTCCCCGTTCGGCGTCACGGACGAAAAAATAGACACCAGGGCCTTGGGGAAGGGAGTCGGTCCAGTTGCGCTTGCGGCGCCTGGCTTTGGAGATGGTGTGCGAATACTGCAGGAGATCCTCCAGCGTGCGCACCTGTTGGTTGCCCACGCGCGACAAGAGCCCATAAAAGACGTCGACCGTGGCCCGGGCGTCGTCCAAGGCACGGTGAGAAGGGTGGATAGGGGTGGAGAAGTACGCTGCCAGAGTCTCCAGCCGATAGTTCCGTACCTCTTGACGGCCGATGATTCGCCGGGCGAGGGTGACGGTGTCGAGAACGACAGTGGCCGGCCAGTCGTACCCCAGATTGTCAGCTGCTCGCATGATGAAACCCATATCGAAACGTGCATTGTGCGCAATCATGACGCATCCGCGGCAGAATTCGACCAGGGAGGCGAAGACCTCCCGCAGGCGTGGGGCTGAGGCCACGGCCGCATTGGTGATCCCTGTCAGCGAGGTGATGAACCCCGGGATCGTGATCCCTGGGTTGATGAGGGTCTGGAATTCGCCCAGGACTTCGCCGGCCCGGACTTTGACCGCGCCAATCTCGGTGATCCTCGAATCGGCGGACATTCCGGTGGTTTCCAGGTCGATCACGCAGAAGGTTGTCTCAGCCAGCGTCGTCTCAATCTCATCGATTCCTGGTTGGGCGCGATGGGGTGCTGGGTCATCGAAGTCATCAGGGAACCACGATGACGGGTCGTCATCGTCATTGCCGGAGGTGGTCGCTTGGCGCGCTCCACGAGTCCACCCACGTACTGGTGATGCTCCGTCTTGAGTGAGAATCGGGGGATTTGGGGTGACCCCGGATCCACTGATAACTGGCGTCGCGCAGCTGCCATGAATCGGGGGATTCGGGGTAAAGACCATGCGCTCCACTGTAGACCACGGGTGAGACAATTTTTCCGGCGGGAGGGGTGCGATCGGGGGGCCCAGAAAAAATGTCGGAGGTACCTGTCAGGCTACTTCCATGAAGTCATATCTGATCGATTGCGACACCTGCCAGGGACAGCCATCCGAATGCGATAACTGTCTGGTGTCTTTCATGGCCAACCCGGAATTTGGCCGACCCGTCAGATTCAGTGAGGAGGAGAAAGATGCTTTGAACGTCATGGCCGATGTCGGCCTCGTGCCGCCGTTGCGCCTCGTCGCGGGGTGAGGGCAGATCCCGGATGAGGTTTCCATCGACGGGTGCCTGGTCAGGTCAGAGAACGGATCCATTGGCGTAAGGCCCAGGTGGCGCGCACGTCGTCCTCGTTGTACTCCAGGATGCGCGTCCTGGCGGCTGCTCTGAGGTCGATGGTGGGAGCATGAACAGCGTCGGAAAACCAGTATTGTGAGTTCAGGCCACTGGGATCGGGGTCGCGCCACGAGAAGCCTGCTCCAGCTGAGGCGATGGCTTTCAGGCCCAGTCCGTCGATGCCAAAGAAGTTATCTTTGACCGTCGGGAAGATGTCGATGAAATGCTCGTAGGCGAAAGCGTTGAGCCACGCCAGGGCGGTGGAATCTGGCTTGGCGCGGGCGAATCTGCGCAAGGCTGATAGTTCATAGTTGGAGTAGTGCCACACTAGGACAGGGGTGTCTTCATGAGCAGTGACGAGGTCCATGAGCCAGGTGGCTGCTTCTTCAGCCAGTTCGAGTTCTTTACTTGTGCTCAGAGAGGAGAATCGATGAATCGCATGATAGACGGGCTCTTGGTCACCCAAGCTGCGGTCGTGAACCAGAAACCCCCATAGGTACACATGGTTCCCGGCCGAGGTCTCGATGTCCATGTCGATTTCCATCGGCGCTGAAGGAAGGCGGATGCTCCCAGTGGTGAGTCGTTCGTATTTTTTTCCCGAGCCCAACAGTCGTCCACGCCGGGCGGCTAGCCGAAGCCGGTTCTCAGCGCCGAAACGGTGGGCCACGCGCGGCAAGTACTCGGGCAGCAGTGTTTCGATATCAGTATTTGTCAGATCGGTGATCGTGGAAATTCCCAGACTGCGCAGCGTCATGATTTCGCGGGCGTCCAGGGGAGAGCGTTCGATCTTGACGGAGATGTCGTCGGTCAGGACCGACTGGCATTGGGGCCACCACTCGCACATGTCGCACTCGCTGACGTGGACGGGCGAAGCCACCAGTTCCGGGGCGTCGTTGCGGTCGTTGAGCAGAGCGTGTGAGGCGACGCGGACGCGGAACCGGTGCTCGTGTTGGAAACGGCTGAGGGGACTGTACTTGCGCCATTGGCGTGCAGATGTGTACGAAAAAGCTCGCATGAGCTTGTCGTTCAGATCTATCCAGGCGATATCGCATCCGAGGGCCTTATCCTCATGGTCGGCGCCGATGACCGCACCCCAGGGTTCTTCGGTGGCGAATCCGGTGAAGCCGAGCAGATGCCACAGATGTGCCAGGTGGAGCAGGCTGTCCGATTGGGATTCGACCCTGTAACGGCTGTTGCTCATACGTGCCTGGTGCAGGAAGGGATGGGCCAAGGTTGCGGTCAGTTGCTTCTTCTCGCCTGGGGGCGCCGAACTGAGCACGCAGCGGTCCTTGATGACTGCCGGGTGGTATCGCGGTAGGTCATCGTCGGTGCTGCGGAACAGGACGTCCACGGTTCCCTGGCGATGATGGACCCAGTCGGTGGGCAGTTGTGCCGCAAGGATGATGGGTATACCTTCAGACATCGCGTCGACACTGGCCTTCATCCGTTCGCGTGAATCGTCGATGCCGCTCAGATCCGCAATCGAATCGTGGTGATGATGTAAGAGGTACCTCACCACAATGGTCCGGTGCTGGCTCATCTCACGGAAGCGCTCCACGAGATGGGCATCCACCACCTCTGGATGCGGGAAACGTGGATTGAACGTGTTCTGCGTTTTCACCGGACACGAAGTTGCCGCGTACTGGTCGAGTGCGAAGGAGGGAATGGGCCCAGTCATGGGTGGCGAACCAGCCGTGGATGCCGGGTCTGCCGCGGATGGAGCATCTGTCAAGGGAGGTTTGTCACTCATCGGTGTGGTGTCACCTGTTACTCGGGTGTCCACCATTGGCTCACAGTCCACCATTGGCTCACAGTCTGCCATTGGCTCAGAGTCTGCCGTGGATGCCGGGTCTGCCGTGGGCAGCCTGTCAGCCGGGGGAGGTGTGGGATGTGTCATGGCCGGATCGCCCGATGCATGGCGACGATTCCCCCGGTCAGATTGCGCCATTGGATGTTTGTCCAACCGGCTGTCTCCAGCATGACCGCAAGGCCATGTTGATCAGGCCATTCGAGGATGGAGTCAGACAGATAAGAGTACGCCACCGCATTGCTGGACGCGATTGTGGACACGATGGGCAGCGCGATCGCCAGCCAGCGGTAGTTCAGCCAGCGCATCAAGGTGGACGTGGGTGTGGAGAACTCGCAGATGACCAGGGTCCCTCCTGGACGGACGACTCGGAGCAACTCGGAGAGGGCCTTGCTGGGATCGCAGACATTGCGCAGTCCGAAACTGGAGGTCGCGGCGTCGAACACACCGTCGGCATAGGGCAGGTTCGTCGCGTCGCCGACAACGAACACTTGGTCGGGATGGCGTCGGTGACCAACGGCCACCATCCCCTCGGTGAGGTCGGTCGACACTACCGATGCCCCGGATCGGGCGATGGACACTGACGAGGCTCCCGTGCCTGCGGCCACGTCGAGAATCAGTTCGCCGGGCTGAGGCTTGAGCGCCTCGGCGACGGCCGCGCGCCAGCGTCGGTCTTGGCCGAGGGAGGCGAGATCGTTCACCAGGTCATATCGAGGTGCTACCGCTGAGAACATTTCCGCCACTTCGGTCGGATTCTTGTCTAGTTGTGCTCTCTTGCTGGGTTGGAAAAACCGCACGATCCAAGAGTGCCACGACTCGACAAGTAGGGGCAAAACATTGTAACAATGATCTTTACCACGAGACGCTCGGTGCATCCAGGGTCTATGCCCACCGGATGGGAGCCTGGCCCTGTTCCGCCAGCAGGGTGTTTGTCCGCGAAAAAGGCCGGGAACCGAAAAAACCGGAGTGGGCGGACAGGGGAGACGGGTGTGGGCTGGCAATGACTGGCGTGCCCGCCAGCAGCGGTGTCACCGATTGGGCATCCCGGCCCCACAGGATCGCCACCAGGGGACCCCCACGGGCGACGAGGGCTTCGATCGCGGCAGTCGTGACCTTCTCCCATCCCTTGCCACGGTGGGATCCGGGCTTTCCCGGCTCGACGGTGAGCACCCTGTTGAGCAGCAGGACACCTTGTTCGAACCACGGCGTCAGGTCCCCGTTGCGGGGAGCTTCCACCCCCAGATCGGCAGTCAACTCGGCGTACATGTTCCGCAATGAGCCGGGCAGAGGACGCACATCGGGAGCCACAGAGAACGACAGCCCCACGGGATGTCCAGGAGTGGGGTACGGATCCTGTCCGACGATCAGCACCCGCACATCGGCCAAAGGTCGGGAAAATGCGCGCAAAACATTCGCTCCCGATGGCAAATAGCGCCGACCTGCGGCCAATTCAGCCCGCAAAAAGTCACCCATCACATGGATCTGGTCCTCCACACCGGCCAGAGCCTCAGCCCAATCCTCCGCGATGATGTCTGTCAGTGGTGCCATGCCCGCCTTTCCACGACATCAGTCTTCCCTGACCGGCTGCCCGGCGCCCTGAGGTCCACCATGTGGGTCGCCAGTCGACCCGCTACTGCCGACCGGGGGTTGAATCGTCTTGGCCGTGAGCGAGGACAATCCCACTCCGACAAGGATGATCGCGGCGCCGAAGACCCAGGCCCACCGGATGGATACAATGTCCATAGTGGCTCCCGCCACGAGTGGGCCGAGGATCTGTCCGATGTCTCCCGCCATCTGATAAGCCGCGAGCCCCGAACTGGCCGTGACGGGGACCGTGTCGGCGAGCATGGCTTGGGCGGACGAACTCGACGCGGACGCCCCCGCCGCGTACAAACACATCAGGATCACCAAGACGAGGTAGGACTGGGCCAGCGAAAACCCGATTGAGATCGCCGCCGTCGCACATCCGCCCGTCAGGAGCATGAAGCGCCGTCCCAAGCGGTCAGTTCCCCACCCGGTCAAGGGGAGGCAACAGGCTTGGACGACGGCTGCGATGGTGAAGGCGATCCCCGCCCACAAGGTCGGCATATGCAAAGCCCCGGTGATGAACAGCGGGACCAACATCGCGCGCACCCCATTCGACTGCCAGCCGTTGCCGAAGTTCACGACGATGGCCGCCCGGAACCGGCGGTCTTTGACCAGGTCGACCAACCCGATGGTGGCGTCGCGCATCTGCTGGCGGCGCCCCACAGGAGTACGCGGCAGGAGGACCGCCATGACCACAGCCGCTAACACCAGCGTGACAGCGTAGAAGAAGAAGGGAGCATGGATGGAGACGCCCACGATCAACCCGCCCAGCGCCGGTCCGGCCATCCCGCCGAGGACGAACCCACCGCCGTAGATGGCGTTCGACCGGCCCCGGACTTCCGGGGGCGCGGCGGCGAAGAGCAGAGCCATGGCGCTCACGCCGTACAACGCAGATCCGAAACCGCTCAACCCACGCCAGACGACGATCCCCCAGTATGAATCGGACACCCCGATCATGAAGGTCGTGAACCCGATCAGCGCACATCCGGCAATGGCCACTTCCCGCGGGCCGATGAAGCGCAGAAGCCAGCTAGAAACAGGCATCGTCGTGAGCCTAAGAATTGACAAAGAAGAGACCACGAGTCCGATCAGGAAACTGGAGACGCCGAAGGTTCGGGCATAGATGGGCAGGATGGGCGACATCACTCCAAAACCGATAGCGATGAGAAATCCCACCGTGGCGAGGATCCACACATCTCTGGGCAGGCGCAAAGGGTGAATATTCCCTGTTTCACCCGCTGTCATGGGCAGAAGCTTACTCTCAGCTTCCCGCCTGTGGCAGGCGGAACAAACCGAATATTCCTGGTCAATGATCGGCAACGAGTGAGCATCATTGTGTGTGCCGTCAAGAGAAACATTCTTGAGAGTTAGTTGAGCAATTAATTTGATAACTCGAAGATAGTGGCTATTTGGTTGGTAGCAGAGTAATATCAGGCACCGTCCAGTCCGTGGGGGGTTGGATGAGATGGTGTGCCAACAGCGTGCCATCTGCGAATTGGTGTGAAGGGGAAATGATGAGGAAATATCCATATCCTCGCATCGTGGCGGGTGTGACTGCATTTGCGACAGCTTTAGCAGTTGTTGGAGTGACCGGGCTGAATGTACAAGGACTGGGGATCGCACCTCCTGCCCAGGCTGTGCAGACCCCTGCCCCAGCCGCACAAGTGACCAGTAAGACGTACGATGTCCCGATCGTGGTCACTGACCCAACCAACCCGCTCAACACTCTTACCGAACCATTTGGATATTGGCTAACCCCAGCCAAACAACCGGCAGACGTGACCTATCAGGACGCGTATGATGATCCGGCGGTTGTGGCCTTGGCGAACCGCCCCGGTGTGGGGAGCCATGCGACGGGTTTTGAGCTCGCCAATGTGCTGCCTGGTGACACGCTCAACTGGTATGGTGACTTGGTCTCCAACGAGAATCCCTTGGGTACTGCAACTGTCCCCAGTGGCCCGTGGCCGGCTCCAGAACCCTACGCTAGTGGCGAAGCAGGTCTGTGGTCCGTCAACAAGCTGTTCCACTCTGTGACCGCCGTGGAGTCCGGTCCCACACCCAGTGAGTACATTATCAGCCAGTCCGACACGTGTGGCGACTATACCAATGAATACTCCGATCCGATCAACGGCACTCAGCGACCTGGGTCTAGTACTGGTGTGTGGTGGTACAGATGGTGCATGGGCCCAGCGGTCTTCCAAGCTAAGCTCGCCAATGCTCCTGTGATCACTGACCCAGTGTTTGGAAACCTGGGATATTTCGACATCGGAGTCGACTACACGACCCAAGGTGGTACCACCGACAGCGGGCCCGAGATGGCGTCCACTGAGTCCGTGCCGGAGACCACGATCCAGTACCGGGTGATTAATCCGTCGCTGCTGGTAGTTAAGCAGGTGTGTTCCACAGGTACCGGCTGCGATCCCAACGATGATCCGGCCACACCCGACATGGCCACCAGGGTCGATACCGAAGGCGAGTGGGTGGACGCCCAGATGCTGCCCGAAGGAACCACGCAGGTTCAATGGCGTATCACTGCTTTCAACACAGGCAGCGTCGATATGACCGGCATCAGCGTCGCCTCCGACACCATCTCAGGCGACTCTGTGGCACAGGTCCCCCTTGATTGCCAGGGTAAGACGTTCCCTGATTTGCCCGCGCAGACCGTGGCGTATGATCCGGCCAATCCCTCCACTCCCATCATCACTCCATCGCAGGCCAGTGTGACCTGCACGTCCGACCTGACCGGCGATGTGACGTCCAGCGTGGTCAATAGCGCGCAGATCAAGGGCACCTTCACAGACACGATCCTCGATGTCAACGGCCAACCCCTGGTCGATCGTTATCCGAATCAGACGGTCTTGTCCAACACCGATGACGCCACGATCACAGAGCCGGTACCCAACCTCAAGCTCACGAAGTGGGTCTGCGGACAGTACGACGGTGACACCGCCTCCTGCACGGCCCCCACGGGTACCGATGCGGCCAGCGTGAGTGCCCGGACCTCCCTGGCTGGTGTGGGCGCGATCCAGTCCAACGGGACCTATGCGGAAACCGCAAGTTCTGCCCCAGCCAATAGTGGTTGGCAGAAGGAAGCCAAGATCCCGTACGGCTCGACTGCCCAGTGGCTCATCGCAGTCACCAACACTGGCAATGTCCCGATGAACGGAATCGCGATCAATGATGCCGTCACGAACACGGGTCACGGGGCGTCCACTGCTGCACAACTGGTCTATCCAACAGGGACGACCCTGAACGACCTGGTGTTGGCCCCAGGGCAGACCGCTCTCGTGACACTGTCAACGAGCAATATCACTAACCCTAACTCGGCCAATCCCGCAGTGGACACCGGCAACGTCAGCCATGGTGAGCCGATGTACGCCACGGGTAGTGACGTGGTCAACACCGCCTCTGCCACCGGCACAGCGGTCAGTCCCGACGACAACACCACTCCGCTGACGGATGCGAACGGCGATGTTATTACACGCACATCCAACGATTCCAACGCCGAAGTTAACGCCAAAACGTACGCGGTCGGTGACTACGTGTGGGACGACACTGCCGCACCCGGCCAGACATCCAACGGCATCCAGGACGCGAATGAGCCCGGAGTCCCCGGAGTGACCGTCCACCTGGTGCAGAACGGCACTGTTATCGCGACCACGACGACTAATGACAACGGCTATTACTGGTTCGACGATCTAGCCCCCGGGACGTACTCGGTTCAATTTGAACTGCCGAGCGGTTACATGTGGACCACGCCCAACGCGGGCACCGACGTCACGGTGGACTCCGACGCGGTCAACCCGGTAGGGACCTCGACAACCCGTCAGTCGGCTGACTTCACCCTGGGCGAAGCAACGGCCACCAATAACATGGTCGTTGTCGGCACGGGAGCCGGGCAATATAATCCGCAAGATCCTAAGTACGGCGGTCAGGCCCTTGACGCGAGCTTGATCAACCCGACCATCGACGCTGGCATCGTCCAGCCCAATCCTGGTGTCGACATCCAGAAGTACGACACCCTGGGCGACGACGCACAGAAGGGGCCCGACGGGAACTACCTCGGCGATTACGATTCCGCCGCGAATCCCAAGATCCTCGATCCCAACGCGCCCACCCCGATCCAGTTCACTGTGACGAACACCGGGAATGAGCCGCTGGTGAACGTCGATGTCAGCGACCAGGATCACGAAGGCACCTCCGGAGTGACCACTGTGACCTCCTGCACTGTGCCGACCTCACCGACCCCGACCACCATCCAGGCCAACAGTGCCGGTGTGGTCCACTGGAACGGCCCCTTCGCCCCCAGCGCGACCATCACCTGCGCCGCCGAGGTGTCCGGGATGCCCGTGGGGTCCGTCCACACCGATACCGCCACGGTCACGGCCGACGGGCAGTACTCTGGCCAGACGAAGACCAGCCATGATGACTGGAACGGCAAGGTTCCGTCGTACGCGGTGGGCGACTATGTCTGGGTCGACTCCAACGCCAATGGCCTTCAAGACACCGACGAAGCCGGAATCCCCGGAGTAACGGTGACCTTGTACTCGGTCGCCGCCGATGGCACGACCACTCAGGTCGGCAATCCCACAACGACAGATGACAACGGTTACTACCTGTTCGACATGCTGCCGGCGGGCACCTATCAGGTTGAGTTCACCTTGCCCAACGGATACACGTGGACCCAGGACCACCAGGGAACCAACCCGGCCGTGGACTCCAACGCGGACGCCACCGGCAAGTCCGAACAGTTCGTCCTAGGCGGGAACGACGCCAACGAGGTTCCGACAGCGAGCCAGCAGTGGCCGTACACAGTCAACGCAGAGAACATCAACCCGACCATCGACGCGGGCGTGATCGCCCCGACACCGGGTCTGAAGCTGACCAAGTGGGTGTGCTCCACTTATGACGCTGACAACCAGCCCCAGTGCGACGATCCCACCTCAGCCGACGTGTTGGGCCACCTGTCAGGGTGGAACGGCACGGACATGGTCGCTGGTGAATCCTACGGCGGCTGGGTGAAGTCAGCCACTGTGCCCTACGGCTCGACAGCCGAATGGATCCTGGTGGCGACCAACACCGGCGACACGTACCTGTCCAATGTCAGTGTTTCCGAAGAGTACGCCGTGGATCCCATGTCGCCTGCTGCCAACGACAGGACGAATGAGACTGTGACACCGCTCCACGTGCCAGACCTGCTGGCTCCGGGTGATTCGGCCGTCTTCGAGACGACCTCCGCGTCGGTCACGAACACCAATGCGGCAGGAACCGGGATCGTAAGTGCGGCACTGGATGCTTTTGGGGAGCCGACGTACCAGATGGGTGACGACCTGGTGAACACCGCACAGGCCCAAGGCACTCCCGAGGATGTCAACGGCAATCCTGTGCCGAGCCCCAGGGGCGGGCCGCCCATGGGACCAGTCCCGTCCAACGAATCCCAGGCTGAGGCGAACACCATCAGTTACGCGGTCGGCGATTACATGTGGATCGACTCCAACAGGAACGGGCTGCAAGACGCGGGTGAAGCCCCGTTGCCCGGCATGACGGTCAACCTGCTCCATGCGGACGGCAGCCCGGTCATGGACGCCAACAACCAGCCCATCACGACGAAGACAGATGCGAACGGGTATTACCTGTTCGACATGCTGCCGGCCGGGGAGTACCGGATCGGATTCACCAAGCCGGTCGGGGACGTGTGGACCAAGACTGGCAATGACGGCCCGCTCGACTCTGACGCCGATGTGGCCACCGGCCAAAGCCAGGTGTTCACGCTCGGCCCGACCGGGACCAACATGGCCCAGCAGGGCGACGCCGGATGGCCGACCAACTATGAGGTCCAGGCTCAGTGGATCAATCCAACCATCGACGCCGGTGTGTACACCCCCGCCCCCGGTCTGAAACTGACCAAGTGGGTCTGCTCGACCGGAACGGGATGCGCCGATCCGAGCCCGGCTGACCTGGTCACCTTGGCTGGATTCTCCAATGGCGCCGTGACGCAGGGAATGCCTGCCGGAGGGTGGGTCAAAGACGCCACCGTACCGTACGACACCGCTGCGGAATGGATCATGGTGGTAACCAACACTGGTACTGAGACCATCTCCGATCTGAAGCTCACCGATGGGTACGCCGTCCGTACCGGGGCTGGAGCCCTCACAGCCGGGACGTCCAGCTACACTGGTCAACTGATCAATCCGGGCGACTCGGTGTGGTTCCGCTACACGACAGCCTCGGTGACGAACACCGGCTGGAATGTGTCGGGCGATGATGGCAATACCAACAATGTCTGGGGTGAGCCGACCGACCTGTACGGCACTGATGTCGTCAACAGCGCGTCTGCCACGGGCACGGCTGTCGTCGTCAACCCTCCAGGAAGCCCGACGCCGACCACCCCGGTCACCGATGCCAACGGCCAGCTGGTCCAGCCCGTGTCGAACAACTCGACTGCTGAGGTCCGTACAGACCTGTATGCGATCGGCGACTATGTCTGGGTCGACACCAACGGCAACGGCCTGCAGGACAAGGATGAAGTCGGTGTTCCCGGCGCGACCGTGAACTTGCTGGATTACACCACCGGCGAGCAGATCGCCACGACGACCACCGATGACACCGGGTATTACTACTTCGACAATTTGCAGCCCGGCGACTATCAGGTCGAATTCACCTTGCCCGATGGGTACATGTGGACGAAGACCGAGGCCGGCGACGTCACGAAGGACTCCGACGCCATTCACACTGACGCCTTCCAGCCCACGGCGGTGAGCGACAAGGTCACACTGGGTCCGACCGCTGACAACGTCGAGCGTACGGATTCGACGGATCTTCCGCCGTACGCCGCGACGCTCGACGCGTCCTACGTCAATCCGACCATCGACGCTGGTCTGATCCTCGTCGCCCCGAAGATCGACCTGGAGAAGTACGTGTGCCAGAAGGGAACCGGTTGTGCCGATCCTCTCGACGCCACCTTGGCACCCATGTCCTTGGACCACCCCACAGGTGGATGGGTCAAGGCGACCACAGTGGTGTACGACACGAGTGCTCAGTGGCTGATCGTTATTCAGAACACAGGCAATGTTCCTCTGAAGAACGTCGACCTCGCCAAGGAGGACTTCTCGGCGGGCGGCACTGGATTCACGAACAATAACTGCACTGCTCCGAATCCGGTCGCCATCTTGAATCCAGGCCAATACATCACCTGGATGTGCACGGTCGACCATGTCACGAACACCGCAGCCCTCGGTTCCACCAAGGACATCGTCAACACGGCACAGGCCGAAGGCACCCCGGTGGACAACAACGGGAATCCGATTGTGACTCCCGGTGGCACACCTTGGGCTCCGATCGACTCCAAGCCCGCAACGGCCGAAGTCAACGCGCAGCCTCAGAAGGCCATCCACTCCGGTGGTACCGTGGCCTCTCGGTCGTCCGGCCTCCAGGCCGCAGGAGCGTTGGTCCTCGCTGGCATCCTGGTTGTGGGAGTCGCGATCATCGTCAGGAGGCGTACCAACTGATCAGGACGCTGGCCAAGTTCTGAGCTAGCGTGAAACCAGGGCCCGTACCGTCCATGTGACATCGGTACGGGCCCTGGTTCATGGTCGTCCCTGGTCCGCCCCTCAATCACAGACAACTGACCGGGAGGAGGTACGCAAGCGTGGGGATGTGTGACACCATTGACTTATGAGCAACATGGACATGACCATCATTTTGGACGACCTGGCGGCCGGACGCATCGACGCGGCTGAGGCCAAGCGCCGCATTGACGCCCTCGGCCAGGATCCCGTCACCCGTCCAGCCGACGAAGAACTGTCGACGGAATGGCCGACGTCGCCTCGCCCGCACGAGACTCACCAGACCTACGAACAACCGCCGGAGCAGTTCCGCGACTCGCCGCCCAGGTCTGACCGGGTCAACGGGGTGTCCAAGGTGCTGGTCAAGGCGACCGGGCGCAAGGTCAGGATCGTGGGCGATCCAGTCGTCTCGACTGCGGCGGCCGAAGACGTTCATCAGGTCAAGCGCAATGGCAGTGTTCTCGAAGTCCATGGTGACAAGGAGTTTTCTGGTGTCATCGACGCGCTGTCCTGGGTCCGGTCGGTCCGGGGGGTGGACGATGTCAAGGCCTTGGGGATCGGCAAAGATCTGACGGTCAGGGTCAACCCCGCGCTGGAAGTCGACATCGACCTGACAGGTTGCTCCCTGATGGTGTCTGACCTGCCCCATATCGGGAAAGTACGTCTGACTGCCGGTTCTGCGACCATCAGCGGTGTCTCCATGATCTCCGACCTGCTGTTGCAGGCCGGTCAGGCGACCATCTCCGGACGATTCTTGGAAGGCTGGTCGAGGGTACGCTGCGAATCGGGTCAGGTGGTCGTCGAAGTCAACCGGGATTCGAACGTGGATCTGCGAGCCGACGCCCAGTTGGGCCGGGTCTCCTGGGAGGGCTGCGAGTCCGCGGACGGTGAAGTTGTCCTCGGCTCAGGCGCCGCTCACCTCGATGTCGGAGTCGTCTTCGGGCACTGCGTGATCAAGGTCGTGTAGAGCCACGCTCCGGTGCGCCGCAGCCGGGACATGGTATTTCAGCACGCTCCTAGGCCGAGAACCCTTTGATCGACACAATAGTAATGGCGATTTCTCGCCCGTTGGGGGCTGTGTACGTCACATCGTCACCGGCTTTGTGCCCGAGCACGGCGGCCCCGACCGGTGACTGGGGAGAATACACGGAAATGTCGAGGGAATTGTCCAGGCTGAGCAGTTCGCGAGCGCCCAGCAGGAATGTGTCGGTGTCGTCCTCGTCACCGTCGAATGCGATTGTCACCGTGGATCCTGGCCGTACCACATCGTTGCTCTGGCCCACTTCGCCGACCTGGGCGTTGTCGAGGATGGTCTTGAGCCGGCGGATGCGCAACTCATTTTGTCCCTGCTCTTCGCGAGCCGCGTGATAACCGGCATTTTCGGACAGATCCCCCTCGTCGCGGGCTTGCCCGATACGCTTGGAGATGATCTCCCGGCCTTCACCTGAGATGTAGTCGTACTCCTGGCGGAGTCGCGCGTAGGCGTCGTGGGTGAGCCAGATCGTGTTATCCATCCGTCTAGGATATCCCTTGCGAAAGACAAAAGGGGAATGGCAATGCCGAATGAGCAGCTGAGATTGGTGTGCGCTCATGCGCACCCAGACGACGAGTCGTCCAAGGGAGGGGCGATGATGGCCATGTACGCGGCACAGGGCGTCGAGGTCACCGTCTTGACGATGACCGGTGGCGAACGCGGCGATGTGCTCAACCCTGCTCTGGACACCCCGCAGGTCCGCCACAACATCGCCGAGGTCAGACGACGCGAGATGGCGCGAGCGAGCCAGATCCTCGGTGTCGACCACATCTGGCTGGGCTACGAGGATTCCGGGTTCACCTTGGAACAGCCGTGGCCCCCGATGCCTGCGGGCAGTCTGGCGGCCGCTGACATCCGTGAGTCGGCCGCCCGGATGGCCGAGATCCTGGTGCGGTTGCGCCCTCAGGTCCTGGTGACGTACGACGAAGCCGGCGGCTACCCCCATCCCGATCACGTCATGTGCCATCGGGTGTCCATGAAAGCACTTTCGTACGCTGCAGACAAGGAAAGATATGCGGATCGGGCCTGGGTCGTGCCCAAGGTCTACTACCAGATGGGCTTCCACCGTGAGAGGTTCGTGGCCCTCGACCAGGCTGCCCAAGCGGCTGGGCTGGCGTCTGTCTACAGCGGGCGGTTAGGGAATACGGTCTACGACCAGATGGACCACCGTGTCACCACCCGCGTGGAGTGCGGCGAGTTCTTCGAGCTTCGTGACCAGGCGCTGCGGGCCCATGCCACCCAGATTGATCCCAAGGGGACATTTTTCATGATCCCGATGGACATCCAGCGCGCGGTCTGGCCGACCGAGGATTTCGAGTTGGTCCGCTCGACGGTTCCGGTGAGCCTGCCGGAAGACGATCTCTTCGCCGGATTGCGCTAGGTCACCGGCGATGTCCCTGCTCGCCGGATTGCGATAGGCAGCCGTCCATGTCTCTGCTGGCCGACATCACTCCTCTCCGCGTTTCACCGCCGTTCAGGAGGCTGTGGTGGGGCCAGGGCCTGGCCTCGATCGGGTCGCAATTCACGGCCATGGCCGTCTCGCTGGAAATCTTCGATCTGACACATTCGACCTTCATGGTTGGTTTGCTCGGGGTGTTCGCCCTGGTCCCGCTGGTGGCC
>WREX01000022.1 GCA_009779115.1 Propionibacteriaceae bacterium | reverse complement strand
CATCGAAGGACACCGGGGTGAAACCGGCGGGGAAACTGACATCAGAGAAGGGATAATCCGCCACCGATGGGCCCTGGTTGACGGTCACGGTCGTGAAGGTCACCGTGCCGCCCGCGACCGGAGTCGAGGAGGAGGCATTGATCCAGGTCGCGAGGTCAGCCTGGGTCTGAAGGGTGGCGCTCGCGGTGGCGTCGTTGTTGGCCAGGTCCGGGTCGGTGACCGCGGACGTGCCGGCAGTGATGGAAGCAGTATTGTCGATGTCACGGGGGTACGACGGGTAGACGTCGCAACCGGCGGGATTGAGCGTACTGGTGTTGTCGTCCGGCTGGGACGGGTCTCCCGGGATGCAACCCGGACCGGTTCCCGGCTGGCGGGTGTCCAGGGCCGAGGTGGTCGCCACGATCCTGACCGTCTGGCTGGCGCCGACGGCCAGCGGGCCGACCGGGCAGACGACGACCTGGGGCTCAGCCGGGGCGCCGCCTGAGGACAGTTGAGCGGTGCACCCGGACGTACTGGCTGCCGGATCAAGGGTCAGCCCCGCGGGCAGGGTGTCGGTGATGGTCGATGCTCCGGAGTTCGACGGACCGGCGTTGAATGCCGTCAGCGTGTAGCCCACCTGGCCGCCGACCACGAAGACGGGCGAACCGTCGTCGGCGATGACCGGGCTGGTGTCCACGAACTTGACCAGCCTGAGATCCGCCTGGCGGGCGATGTCGACGCTGGCCGTGGCTTGGAAGGGCCCGTCGGAGGGGGTTGACGTGGTGGCTTCGGCCGTGTTCACAGCGGTCGTGGCCGACACATTGGGATCGATGGTTCCGACAATGGTGATGGTTACCTTGCGGTAGGGTCCCGGGGCGATCGTGCCCGGGATGGAGCCGACGGCGCACGACACTTGTTGGTCGTCGCCGGTGGCCACCGCGCAGGTCCCCTGGGAGCTGGACGCCGAGGTGGCGTGGAAGCCCTGGGGAAGGGCGTCTGAGACGACCACGTCACGGGCTTCGGCCCAGGACAGGCCTTGGGCGAACCGGCTGGCGTCGCGTTCCTGCCAGACATTGATGGTGTAGCTGAAGGTCGATCCCGCCACGAGTGCGCCGCCAGGGCCGGTACCCGGGGCCGCGGTCTTGGTGATCTGCAGGTGTGACTGGCCCTCGCCGATCGGGAGGGTGATCTCGGCGAAGTTGTCCTGGGTGGTGGTTTCAGGGGTTGTCGTGCTGACGGAAACCCAGGCCTGGCGGTCCGTGGAGGCGGGGGCCCAGTCGTACACGCCGAGCAGCAGGCCCACGGTGACGGACTGGCCGGGGAGGATCGAGGTCCGATCGGCGCGGTTGGCAATCGAGGGATCGGAGTTGTCCAGCGTGCACGACAACACCGATTGGGTGATCTGGCAGCCCGCGTCGGCGGTGACCCACGAGGTGCCGTCATTCCAGACCAGGACGGGGTGAACCATGTCGAGCGAGACACCGAATCCGGAGAAGTCGTAGTTGGTCGAGAAGGAGGTGTTCTGGGCGGTGGCCGGGCCGTCGTTGGTGATCACCATGCTCAGCCACAGCATGGACCCGGGTTGGGTGGAGGTGATGGCGTTGGCCGGATCAGCCGACGGCGGCTGGTTGTAGCCGGTGTAGGGCTCCCATTGCAGACTGGAGACCTTGAGGTTGGCCTCAGCGGTGATGGGGACCCGGACAGTTGAAATATTGTTGTCTGTTGACGGGTCGGTGATGTCGCCGGTGACCCGGGCCGTGTTGGACACGACCGTCTGGTCGGTCAGGTTCGGGGAGACGGACACCATAAGGGTGTAGGTCCGCGACTCCTGGTCGGTGAAAGGCTGGGGGTCGGTACAGGTGACTGAAGTGCCGGTGGCATCTGCCGTGCACTCGGGTGAGGTCTGGGAGCCCGCATCGGTCGAGGGTACGAGGACCAGGCCGTCGGGAAGGGTGTCCGTGACCGTCGCGACCGGTTCGTTGGGGCCGTGGTTGGTGACGGTCAGCTGGAAGGTTCCCGTTCCCCCGGCGGAGAAGGTGGCCGGGGTGGCAGTCTTGTCGATCGACAGGTCGGCCTGCGGGGTGTCGGTCAACTGCCAGGACGCGGTGTTGTTGTCCGTGTTCGGATCTGGGGTGGTGGAGGCCACGGTGACTGTCTCGGTCATGGTGGTCGTCTCGGGGCCAGTCGCCTGGGTGGGGAGGGTGATCTGGATCGTCTGGCCGACTGCCAGGTCGCCCAGCGTGCAATTCCACGGGGATCCGGTGGCATCAGGGGTGCCGAAGGCTGAATCGCAGGTGACTCCCGCCGGATAGTCCGCGGCGCCGGCGAGGTCCAGTCCGAGGGGGACGATGTCAGCCAAGGTCACGCCCCGTGCTTGAGACGGCCCGGCATTGTGGATGGTGATCGTGTAGTCGATCTCCTCACCGGCGCGGGCGGGCAGGGTTGTTTGAGAAGCGGTCTTGGTCACGGACAGGTCGGCCTGGCCGTTCACCTGGGTGTGGGTGGTCGACTGGTTGTTGGTGTGATCGGGATCGGTGCTGTCGGAGGTGACGGTGGCGGTGTTGGTGAGGGTTCCGGTGATATCAGCGGAGACGACACCGGTTACTGTGATCGTTGTCACTTTTCCGACCGGGGTGGACAGGTCCGGCTGAGAGCCGATCGCGCAGGACACCGTTTGTCCGGTGACTGTGCAGGTGCCGGTGTCCGTACTGGCTTTGACTGCGGTGATCGTGGAGGGTACGTCGTCGGTGACGACGGCGTTGATCGCGTTGGAGGGTCCCTGGTTGGTCGCGGTCAGAGTGTACGTGATCGGGGTGCCGGCGATGACCGGGTTCTGGGTGGTCTGCTTGGCCACAGTCATGTCAGCGCTGGGGGCGGCGACCGTGGAGGTTGCTGTGGCAGTGTTGTTGGTTGTGTCAGGATCGGGTACGGCAGAGGAAATCGTCGCGGTGTTGGCCACTAAGGTTCCCTGGGTCGCTGCCGCGTCGACGGACGCCTTGACGGCCACCGTCACCGTTTGACCCACGGTGAGCCGGTCGGCTGTGCAGGTGAAGCCCGTGGCAGTGAAGGCCGAAGCCGGACAGGTCAGGCCCGCGCCAGGTGTGGCTGAGACAAGAGACAACACGCTCGTACTGGAGGAAGGCACCACATCGGTGAGGTTGACTCCCGTCGCGTCAGAAGGGCCATTGTTGGTCGCGGTCAGAGTGTAGGTCACCTGGGTGCCTGGGGTGAAGGGCCCGGGGCTGGCGGTCTTGGTGATCGACAGGTCGGCCTGCTGGGTCAGGGTCGCCGTCGCCGACGAGATGTTGTTCGAGGGGTCCGGGTCGAACGTCGTTGTGTCGACCCGGGCGATGTTGGCCAGAGTCCACGATGAGGCTGGCAAGCTGGGGGAAATCGTTCCGGTCAGGTGGATGACCGCGCTGTCACCGTTGGCCAGGTCTGGCACGGTGCAGGACAGGACAGACGAGCCGGTCCGCGGTGTGAGGATTGCGCAGTGGGTGGCTGCGGGGGCGTCGGTGGTGTCGGCGACCGGGTTCAGCCAGCCTTCTTCAATGGGGTCGCTGACCTGGATGCCGGTGGCGGTGTTGGGGCCGTGGTTGGTCACGGTCAGGGTCGCCGTGACAGCGCCGCCGATGGCGTTGCCGGCCACTGACAGGTCCTTGGTGATCGACACGTCGGCCACGGGGACGACATCGATGCTGGCCGGAGGGGTGTCGTAAGTGGCGGTCACGCCCGTGGTGGCGGTGCGGTAACTGAGGTGGGCGAGGTTGGTGACGGTCTGGCCGCCTGCCGCTTGTGTGACTCGGGCCTGGAAGGAGTAGGCCTGGGGGGCGGCGCCGACAACGAGGGTTCCGCCGGTGGTTCCCGTCGCGCCAGCACCGATGTGGACCTGGACGGCGGATCCGGTGAAGTCGCCGACATCTGAGTCGCTGGCGTCGCTCAATTGCTGGATCGTGGCACCTGTACCGTCGACCAGCCTCAGGGAGCCGGGGACGTACTGGGCGCCTTCGGGAATCGGATCGGTGGAGACAAGGTCCGTAGCTGGATCCTGGCCGGTGTTGGCGTAGCGGATTGTGTACTGGATGACGTCGCCGGGCTGAGCCGGGGTGTGGCCGGAGAGGTTGACGGCCGTCTTGGTCGACGTGATGAAGTCTGGGGCGTAAAGGTTGATGGCCGTTGTCAGGACGCCTGGGTAGTAGGCGTCGCCGGTGCTGCCAAAGGTGAAGGTCGCGCTGGTGGCGCCGTTGGGGATGATCCCGGAGGTGGAGATGTTCTTGATGTCGTAGCCGAACATGTTCTTATCGGCCGGGATACGGGTGGACACCGAGACACCGGTCATATCGTTGGTGGAGTTGAAGAAGTTGTTCCCCGGGGACAGGGCCGTTGCCAACTGAGTCCCGTTGAGCTGGGTGTAGTCGCCGGTCTGAGTCATGTCGCCCTCGTAGGCAACCATAGTCAGCCCGGTGTCGACTGCCCCGGCGAGCGGGGCCTGGAATCCGGAAACCTGGATCGTGGGGGTCGAACTGGAGCCGACGTTGATGAAACCGTCGAAGACCGTCAGGTTGCGCAACGGCAGGCCCGGCGCCGAGTAGGCCACGACCAGTGACCATCCGGCGTAGCGGTCCTCGCCGGTGGCGGCCACGACGTTGGCTCCCCAGTAGTCGCCGGAACCGGCTTGGCGGACCACGTCGGTGACGTCGGCGAAACGCTGGTAGGCGCTGGCGGCGGAGGCTGCTGTGTAGGGACCGAAGAGGGCATCGGGGTCGGTGCTGGCCTGGATGGTCTGATAGGAGGACTCACCAGGGGCGCGTAGCGACATTTGCTCAAAGTTGCCATGTCCGTCCGTACCGCCAGATCCAGCCTTGAGGCGGGCTCCCCAGTACAGCCCGGCCCACAATACTGTGGCGCCTTCTGGCAGAGACAACGAAGACATCGACGAGTTGATGGTCGACGGATCCGAGTCGGCGTCGAGGTTGATCATGGCGTATTGGTTGTTATTGTTATTCTTCGCCTGACCAGCTTTGGCAGCCTGACAGGTGTCATTCGTATCAGGACAGGTTAAGAGATTATTGCCGATCGTCACGATAGCACCATTCGCATTTGTGCTATATCGCGCGGAGAATGGGAGGGTTTGCGCAGCCTGAACGGGCGACGACTGTACGCTCACAGCCGCTAGTGTGAGTAGGAGACTAGCCGCTACTGCGACCAGCCGCCGCCCGGACCACTTCATAGCTGCTCCTAGAACACGGGGGGATGATGTTCCATGCAAACCCTAAAGTGAAATCTACCCTATAGCCATTAAGAGGGTCCAGGGTTTCGGGCGTTTCTTACTGATATTTCAGAATAAATGCCATCTTTCAGGTACGCGTAAACACGCGTAGATTCATGTTTAAAAAATCTGGAATGTTGCTTATCATCATGCCGGACATTGTTAGGAACACCACGTGCCGATGGACAACGTATTTCACCTGGTTTTTTCCGGTCCTGAACTAATTCGGCACGGCAAGTGGCGAGGGCGATAGAGTGGAGCGAGACCCATGAGATCCTTAGGAGAACCTGTGATACCTGAAGCCGCGTCATCTGTGTACGCCCAGATCCTCGACATCGTCGCGTCCGTCGAACCACGAATTGCCGAGGCCACCCGCAAAGAGCTGGCCGACCAGCGAGCTTCCCTCAAACTGATAGCGAGTGAGAACTACGCGTCGCTGCCCATTCTGCTGGCGATGGGCACATGGTTATCTGATAAATATGCCGAAGGGACGGTCGGACATCGATTTTATGCCGGATGTGCGAATATTGACACAGTTGAATCTGTGGCGGCCGAGCATGCCGAAGCCCTGTTTGGCGCCGACCACGCGTACGTCCAGCCGCATTCGGGCATCGACGCCAACCTGGTCGCGTACTGGGCCATCCTCGCCCACCGGATCGAATCGCCTGCTCTGAAGCGTCTTGAGGCTGCCACCGTCAACGATCTGGCCGAGGACGATTGGGAGACGCTGCGGCGCGAGTTCAACGCGCAAAAGGTCATGGGCATGTCGCTGGACGCCGGGGGGCACCTCACCCACGGGTTCCGGCACAACATTTCGGGCAAGATGTTCGAGCAGCATTCGTACGGGACCAATCCGGTCACCGGGCTGATCGACTACGACGCGCTGCGGGCGGCGGCACGGGAGTTCAAGCCGCTCATCATCGTTGCGGGGTATTCGGCGTACCCGCGGAGGATCAACTTCCGGATCATGCGCGAGATCGCCGACGAGGTGGGCGCGACGCTGTTCGTCGACATGGCCCATTTCGCCGGGCTGGTTGCCGGGAAGGTGTTCACCGGGGAGGAGAATCCGGTGCCGTACGCGGATGTTGTCGCGTCAACCACGCATAAGTCGTTGCGGGGGCCGCGCGGGGGGTTCGTCTTGGCGACCAAAGAGTACGCTCCGGCTGTCGACAAGGGGTGTCCGATGGTGTTGGGCGGACCGCTGGGGCATGTGATGGCGGCCAAGGCTGTGGCGTTCGCCGAAGCTCGTACGGTGGCGTTCCAGGAGTACGCGGTGAAGGTGGCAGAGAACGCCAAGGCTCTGGCTGAGGGGTTGCTCAAGCGGGGGGTCCGGCTGGTGACTGGTGGCACGGACAATCATTTGCTCTTGCTTGATGTGTCTGGGTTCGCTCTGACTGGGCGGCAGGCCGAGTCGGCGCTGTTGGAATCCGGGGTCGTCACGAACCGGAACTCCATTCCCCGGGACCCCAATGGGGCGTGGTACACCTCCGGGATTCGGATCGGTACTCCGGCGCTCACCACGCGGGGGTTCGATGAGGCTGATTTTGATCAGGTTGCCGACTTGATCACCGAGGTATTGAAGAACACCACGCCCGCGTCAACCCCGAAGGGGCCCAGCAAGGCGAAGTACGTTCTCGCGGACGGCGTCGCGGACCGGGTCAAGGCACGGGCACAGGAGTTGTTGGCCGACAGTCCGTTGTACCCAGGGCTTCAGTTGTAGGCAGTCGTCGTTGCGTTCGGAGGTGTCACGAACCGACTAGGAGCGTACAGGTTGAAAATCTCGTCCCCGGGTACGTTCCGGGCCAGCCTATCGACCGCTGGAACGCACACGGGGATGAGGATGCTTTCACGCAGCGGCGGGCGCCACGGGCGGACGTGCACCGATCATGGCGAGCATGAGGATCGGCTTGAGCACGATGAGCAGAGCGACGAACGCGGCACCCAGCAGTGGGAAGTAGATCTTGGAGATCATGAACCACCACATGGCGAACCCACCCTTGACCAGGCAGAGGAAGATGCCGATCATGGTGACCATCACGATGGCGAGGATGACGCACTGGAGGACGTAGGTGACCAAACTGGTTGGTTTGCCGCTGAGCTTGACGCCAAGGTGGGTGGCCCAGTCCATGGCCGGAATCAGTTCGCCGACACCGTACCCGATGAAGAATGCCACGATCCACGTCTGCAACAGCCCTTCCCAGGTGGCGCCCTGGCCCCACTGGATCCCGCCGGGCGTCAGGACCATGGTGGCTGTGACAGTCATGACCGCCCCCATGATGAGGTTGACAAGGAAAATTACCTTCTGAATTTGACCCCTGGTCATAGAGAGACTCCTTCGTTCCGTGACAAGATTTGTGTCCCCCACGACAATTCTGTCCATTGTTGGATAAAGACGAGATCTCTACAACCAACTCTTGTTGTCTGACCCCAATCTTTTGCGCCAACTTACCTGCCAACCCCGCGTGTCACAATGGCCTTTTCCCACTGAGTGGGAGTAGACGTCGGCGGTGGCGATGGGGGCCGTCCCGTGGAGGTCAGACGTTCTGCAGCGGAAATGCCGAGTTGTGTCACGTAATCTGGGAGATGGCTTGGAGGATGCGCTTAGCTGAGACGGTTTCGGCGGTACGCAAGGTCTGGGCGAAAATCTGGAGGCGGAACTCTTCAATGAGGTAGCCGATCCGGGCGATCTCGTCGGGGAGAGTGGCGTCGCGGTGTCCGGACGAGGGTCGGTCGTGGAGTCCAACGGCGTGTGCGTCGAGGAGTTCGGCGTACGCATCCAACACCGGGAACAACTGGTCTTGGCGGGCTTGGTCGCGACGGGGGTCTTGGCGGGCGGAGTTCAGGCGCATTTCGGCGCCCTTGAGCCATATGGGTACGCGGGGAAGCCAGCGCGGGGGGATGGTGAGGAGGAAACCGTTGAAGACCAGGCCGTCCACCTGGGAGGTCACGTCATGGTAAAGGTTCGAGTCAGTGGGGATTCCGGTCAGGGCTTGGCGTACTGCGGCGTGGGCGCGGAGGGTTTCGGCGGCCACGAGGACCAGACGGTGGGTTCCTTCGACCTGCTCGGGGCGTACTGACACGACTGTCTTATCGAAGGCCGACTGGTCGCGTACTGACCAGGGGTCGTGGGCGGAAATGAGCGCCAGGATCGCGGCGAATCTCGCGTCTGCCATCAGGGCGGGAACTGACGGATAGGGGCTCGACCCCAAAGCCAACTTGTCGGGGTTGGTCAGGTGGGCGACCACCCATTTGTAGGGCTCGGGGAGGGCGAAACCGGTCAGCCGTGCCAGGCCCCGGACATGGGCGGATCGGGCGGCCTCCGCACTGGTGAGCAGGGTTTCGGCAACGGTGGTTCCCGCGTCTTTCAAGGCCGGATAGCCGGTGACGGTCACGCCGTGGTCGCAGATGGTGACAGACTCGGGGATGTCGCCGAAGACCCAGGTCGTACCCGATGCGCGTCGGCGGGGACTTGACATTGCCAGTTTCTCGTGGACCTCGCGGTGGAGATCGGCCTGGAGGGTCTCCAGGTCTCGGCTGAAAGTGGTCTTCTCCCCTGCCACGACCAGGAAACCCATCTTCAGGTGGGCGGGCAACTTGTCCTGGTTCCAGCCGTCGACTGGCTGGCCGGACAAGGCTTGGAGGGCGCGGGCCAGTTCGTCGGCGAAGGGTTGAGTGTGGTCAGCACCGTTGGACTCCAGCCAGTCCAACGCGCGCCCAGCCCAGTCAGGAGCTGGTACGAAACGGGTGCGCACAGGCTTGGGCAGGGTACGGATCAACTCGGCGGCCAGTTCGCGGCGGGTCCCCGGCACGCCCCAGGTGAACGGAGCGGGGTCGAGGGCGCTAAGGGCAGACAAGGGTACGGCGACGGTCACACCGTCGCGGTCCTCGCCCGGTGAGAAGTGATAGTCGAGCCCGAGGGGGATCTGGCCGAAGGACCAGGAGTCGGGGTAGTCCTCGCTTGTCAGAGCCAGGTTCAGGCCTAAGACATCGTCAGTTGTCATCTTCAGCAGGGCTGAATTGCGGGGGTCGGTTCTGAGCCAGCCGTCGAGCCCGGCCACAGAGCAGATGCCGGCCGGGATGCGGGAGTCGAAGAAGTCGAAGATCGCCTGGTCGTCGGCCACCAGGCCACGGCGGCGGGCCTTGTCCTCCAGGGCCTCGACACCGGCCCGTACTGTTGTGTTGTGGGCGGCGACTTTGGCGTAGGGGGTGCCACGGTCCGGAATCGCCAAGCCTTCCACCAGGCCAGACTGGAGGAAGATCGCCCGGGCCTGTTCGGGATCGATGGTGCCGTAGCCGACCCGGCGGTCGGCGATCAAGGGAACGCCCAGCAAACTCACCTTTTCGTGGGCGAGGACAGTGCCGGTTGACGAGGAGAAGAAGGGTTCTGAGTACGTCCGGGTGAGCATGTGAGCGCCCACCGCCTCCACTTGGGCAACTGAGATTGGCGCCACGGTGTGGGCCCACAGCCGGGTGGTCTCGACCAACTCGACGGCCATGACCAGGTCCGGCTGGTTCTTGGCCAGCGTCGACGCTGGTGAGATGGCAAATCGGGCACCCCGGGCACCGAGATATTCGCGCGGCCCCCGACGACGAGGACGGTTGCCGGAATCCGGGTCCAGGATGCGGGCGCCGATATTGGACAGCAGGCCAGACAGGCATGCGGTCAGGATGGAGTCCATGAGCGATGAGGAGGAATCGGGCACCGGCACACTGACATTTGTCCCATCGGGGAGTGTGGTGCGTGGGTGATTGTTCTGGTAACGACGGGAGGTGGAGCCCGAGTGGGCCGAGCCATGGGTCTGACTGGATACATGGGAGCCGAGTGGCAGATGCATCTGTTTGCAGACCTCGCGAAGGCTGGTCACCAAATCTTGCCACTCCCGTACCCTGGTGTAGTTCAGGAACTCTGTGCGGCACATGGTCCTGAATTTGGAGGATGATAGTTCCTTGCGCTGCGCTCTGATGTAGTCCCAGAGGTGTAGGAGGACTGCGAAGTCACCGCCGGGACTTGGCTGCTGTGTGTTGGCTGCTGGTCGGTCCTGCCATCCGGTGTGGGGGGTGACGCGGGCCTGTGATGAGCGGGTGCCGGGACCGTGACCCGACTTCCCCTTGCCCACGTGGGGTCCGGCCTTCCAGCCGGTGTGGGGTGTGATCCGGGCTGGTGCAGAGTCATTGCCTGACCCGTCAGTCGAGCCGACCAACCCGTCGGTTCCTGAGTGTGTGATCCGGGCTGGTGCAGAGTCATTGCCTGACCCAGGACTGGGTTCTCGCCTGTCAGCCCGGCTGCGTTGGTTTGACTGGGTGAATGTGGCGAACTGGTCTCGTGCGGACCTGTCATCGCCTGTCGAGAGCACCCACCCTTGGTCGGTGGTGAACCGGGCATGCATGGCGTCGGCTTTTTCGCGCTGGTCCAGGGGACGCTCTCGTACATCCTGGATGCTCAGTGCGGCCACGATGACCAAGATCTCTTTCAGGCACCCCTGCTCGGCGCCCTCAAGGAGGATGCGCCCTAACCGGGGGTCGATTGGCAGGTTGGCGAGTTTGTGGCCCAGGGATGTCAAGCGGGGTTCGTTGCCCTCGCCGCAGATGGCTCCCAGTTCGGTCAACAGCCTCAGGCCGTCGGTGATGTGAGTACGGTCGGGAGCTTCGACGAAGGGAAATTTGGTGATGTCACCCAGGCGGGCGTTGGCCATGGCCAAGATGACAGACGCCAGGTTGGTCCGCAGGATTTCGGGTTCGGTGTAGAGGGGTCGGTCGAGGAAGTCCTCTTCGGAATACAGCCGTACGCAGATACCGGGGGCCACGCGACCGCAGCGCCCGGCACGTTGGTTGGCTGAGGCTTGGGAGATGGGTTCGATGGGGAGTCGTTGGACCTTGGTACGAGCTGAGTAACGCGAGATGCGGGCGAATCCGGGGTCCACGACGTAACGGACACCGGGAACGGTCAATGAAGTCTCGGCGACGTTGGTCGCGAGGACGACCCGTTGGCCTGAGTGCTGGCTGAACACACGGGCCTGTTCCTGGATGGTCAAGCGGGCGAACAGAGGCAATACCTCGACTGCGAGGCGCGAGTCCGTCAGAGCCTTGGCGGCGTCTTTGATCTCGCGCTCCCCCGAACAGAAGACCAGGACGTCGCCGTGGCGCGGCAGAGAGGCCACGGCAGTGACCATGGCGGCGATGGGGTCGTCATCATCGCTCAGGGGGGCGTACCTCACCTCGACTGGGTACGCTCGTCCGCTCACCTCGACGACGGGAGCGTGGTCGAAATGGGCCGAAAAACGAGCCGTGTCGATTGTTGCCGATGTGATGACGACCTTGAGGTCTGGCCGCTGAGGGAGCAACTGTTTCAGGTAGCCAAGCAGGAAATCAATGGTGAGACTGCGTTCATGGGCCTCGTCGACGATGATCGTGTCGTACTTGCGAAGAAGTCGATCATGACCGATCTCGGCCAGAAGGATGCCGTCGGTCATCACCTTCACCTGAGTGGCCCGCGATGTCGTCGCCTCGAAACGTACTTGGTAGCCGACCACGTCCCCCAACGGGGTTCCTAGTTCCTCGGCAATTCGAGTTGCCACACTGCGGGCGGCGATGCGGCGAGGCTGGGTATGCCCGATGCGCGTCCGGCCCGCGCGCAGGCAGATCTTGGGAAGTTGGGTTGACTTGCCCGACCCGGTCTCCCCCGCCACGACAACGACCTGGTGAGTACGGATCAGGGCCTCGATCTGGCCCGCATGAGCCGCGATGGGCAGGTTCGCATCCACGCTCACATCGATCGGGGACCCAGGACTCACCCGACCTAATGTACCAAGTCCCATTATGATGAACATCATGAGTAGTGGTTCCAACGGATCTGCCGGGCGTCCTTCTAAGAGCCCGGAGGAGTGCGCTGATCCTGGTCCCTCACCCACCAGCCCCACGTCTGTGAACAACTCACCTTCTCCCTCTACCCCACTTTCCCCGGCCCACCCCGTGCTACCCAACAACCCCGCTCCCCTGGCGCACTTCACAACCTTTCGTATCGGCGGGCCAGCCCGAAATCTCGTGATCGCCCATACTGAAGAAGATCTAGTCGGCGCTGTTCATCGGGGGGATCTGGCGTCCACACCGGTGCTGGTCGTGTCCGGCGGATCGAACATGTTGGTGTCCGACGACGGGTTCGAGGGGACTGTCGTGGTGGTCGCCACCCAGGGGATCGAGCAACAGACAACTCATGAAAACGGAATCCACCTGAGGGTCGCCGCGGGGGAACCCTGGGACCGGCTGGTCGAGCACACGATCGCCCAGGGGTGGAGCGGGCTGGAAATGCTCTCGGGAATCCCGGGGCTGGTGGGCGCTGCTCCCGTTCAGAACATCGGGGCGTATGGGGCTGAGATCGCTTCGGTCATTCACGAGGTGCGAGTGTACGACAGGCATTCTGGAGTGATTGTGAACCTCTCACCCGACGCCTGCGGTTTCGGGTACCGTACCAGCCTTTTCAAGCAACAACGCGACCAGTACGTGGTGCTCAGCGTGGACTTGGACCTTACGGCGAGCCCGCTGAGCCAGCCGGTCGCGTATGCCGAACTGGCCCGTCATCTGGGTGTCGACATCGGCACCCAAGTGCCGCTGGCGGACGCCCGTCAAGCGGTCCTCGCCCTCAGACGAGCCAAGGGCATGGTCCTCGACCCCTCCGATCACGACACGTGGAGCGCGGGCAGTTTCTTCACCAACCCGATCGTGTCCAGCGCTGTGGCCGCCACGTTGCCCGAGGATGCCCCCCGGTTCCCCCAACCCGACCGTACCGTCAAGACATCCGCCGCCTGGCTGATCGACCACGCCGGATTCCACAAGGGGTACGCCCTGGGAGGAGCTGCCTTGTCATCAAAACATGTCTTGGCCCTCACCAACACGGGACATGCCACTGCCCAGGACATCCTCAGGCTGGCCCGGAAGATACGAGACGCCGTACTGACAACATACGGGATTCGTCTAGAACCGGAACCCGTATTGGTCGGAGTCTCATTGTAAAACACCTTGTAAAATGGGTGTTCAACTTCTCATATATGGGCAAGTGACATTTTTCGTACTACCAAAAAACAAGAGATGTGGCGGGTCATGCCTCCGACTATGACATGACCCGCCACCGGTGTCAACCACGTTGTTCGATCACCTTAAGAGCGGGGTACTCCCCTTCTTGGCGTCGAGGGGATCGCTCTTCGCGGACCAATTTTTCGTGGGACCACCTGGTGAGGGAGTACCTTCACAGGCAGCAGGGCCGTCTTGCGGAACCGCAGGACGAGCGCCGCGCCGGCCAGGCACGCCATCGCCAAAACCAGAGCCGCTAAGGACCCTTGGTCAGTGGACACCAATCCACCAGACTCCACGGACGGGTGGTTCGGTGTCGTGGGGGGCACCGATTCTGTGGGCGGAGCCGGCTGAAGCGGGGGCTGCGGAGGAATCGGCGGTTGCAGCGGTTCCGGCGGTGGAGGGGGCACGACCACCGTGTCGCAGGTCAGTGCCCTGGCATTCGAGCCATTGGCACACGCGGTGTTGACCCACGGTTCGCTTTCCAAGAACCCATCTAGGACACGTACCTCGACCGCAATCGTGACTGTCGTGCCCTTCGGCATGCTGGCAACAGTTCCTGTCACCGCATTGCCCGTATGGCCGACCGTCCACCCCGGTGCGGCCGTGGACACCGACACCACATCCAGCCCATCCGGCACGGGATCCGACACCGACACGTCCGTCACATCCGCATCCGGACCAGCCGTGACATCCAGATAGTAGGTGAACAAACTGCCCACTTCGAGCGGATCCGGCAGCGTCGACACACGCTTCACCAGCGTGAGGGACGCGCCCGGGTCCGGCGGAGGCGGAGGCACAGTCACCGTGTCACACGACTGACCCTCCACATTCGCCCCGGTGGCACAAGCAGTGTTCACCCACTGTTCACCAGCGGTAAATCCAGCCAAGACACGTACTTCGACAACAATCGTGACTGTCGTACCCTTCGGCATACTCGCCACAGATCCGGTGACCGCATTGCCACTGTGGCCCACAGTCCAGCCCGTGGTGCCCGTCGTGACCGTGACCACTTCCAGACCTGCCGGGACAGGATCCGACACTGAGACATTCGTCACATCCGCATCCGGACCAGCCGTGACGTCCACATAGTACGTGAACAAACTGCCGACCGCGATCGGATCCGGCAAGGTCGACACGCGCTTGGTCAACGTCAACGACGCACCAGGCTCCGGCGGGGGCGGTGGCACAGTGACCGTGTCACACGACTGTCCCTCCACATTCGAGCCCGTCACACAGGCGGTATTCACCCAGTCTTCACCTGGAGTGAACCCGTCCAAGACACGCACTTCGATCGCAATCGTGACTGTCGTACCCTTCGGCATACTCGCCACAGATCCGGTGACCGCGTTGCCTGTATGGCCGACCGTCCATCCAGGCGTGGCCGTGGAGACCGAGATCACATCCAGGCCATCCGGCACTGGATCCGACACCGACACATCCGTCACATCCGCATCCGGACCAGCCGTGACATCGACATAGTAGGTGAACAAACTGCCCACAGCGATGGGATCCGGTAGCGTCGACACGCGCTTGACAAGGGTCAGCGATGCACCAGGCTCCGGCGGAGGCGGCGGTACGGTGACCGTGTCACACGACTGACCCTCCACATTCGACCCCGTCACGCAGGCAGTGTTGACCCAGTCTTCACCCGGAGTGAATCCATCCAGGACACGTACTTCCACGGCAATCGTGATTGTTGTGCCCTTGGCCATCAGTGCTGTCGTACCGGTGACTGCGTTACCAATATGGCCGACCGTCCACCCCGGTGCGGCCGTGGACACCGATACCACATCCAGCCCATCCGGCACAGGATCTGACACCGACACATCGGACACGTCCGCATCCGGACCCGCCGTGACATCCACATAATAGGTGAACAAACTCCCGACAGCAATCGGGTCAGGCAGCGTCGACACCCGCTTGACAAGCGTCAACGACGCCCCCGGCTCCGGCGGAGGCGGCGGTACGGTGACAGTGTCACACGACTGACCCTCCACATTCGACCCCGTCACACAAGCAGTATTCACCCAGTCTTCACCCGGAGTGAATCCATCCAAGACACGCACTTCCACAGCAATGGTCACTGTCGTACCCTTCGGCATCGTGGCAACAGACCCCGTGACCGCATTACCCGTGTGACCCACGGTCCACCCCGGCGCAGCAGTCGAGACCGAGACCACGTCCAATCCATCAGGCACCGGATCCGACACCGACACATCAGTGACATCCGCATCCGGACCCGCCGTGACATCCACGTAATAGGTGAACAAACTGCCCACAGCAATCGGATCGGGCAGAGTCGACACCCGCTTCACCAACGTCAACGACGCACCCGGCGGCGGTGGAGGCGGCGGTACAGTCACCGTGTCACACGACTGACCCTCCACATTCGACGCCGTCACACAAGCGGTATTCACCCAGTCTTCACCGGGAGTGAATCCGTCCAGGACCCGCACTTCGACCGCAATGGTCACTGTCGTACCCTTCGGCATCGTGGCAACAGACCCCGTGACCGCGTTGCCTGTGTGACCCACGGTCCACCCCGGGGTAGCCGTCGAGACCGAGATCACCTCCAACCCATCCGGGACAGGATCCGAGACCGACACATCAGTGACATCCGCATCGGGACCCGCCGTCACATCGACGTAGTAGGTGAACAAACTGCCAACTTCGAGCGGATCCGGCACAGTCGACACCCGCTTCACCAACGTCAACGACGCACCCGGTGGCGGTGGAGGCGGCGGAACGGTCACCGTGTCACACGACTGACCCTCCACATTCGACGCCGTCACACAAGCGGTATTCACCCAATCCTCACCGGGAGTGAATCCATCCAGGACACGCACTTCGACCGCAATGGTCACTGTCGTACCCTTCGGCATGGTGGCAACAGAACCGGTGACCGCGTTGCCTGTGTGGCCGACCGTCCAATCCGGCGCAGCCGTCGAGACCGAGACCACATCCAACCCATCCGGGACAGGATCCGACACTGACACATCGGTCACATCCGCATCCGGACCGGCCGTGACATCGACGTAGTACGTGAACAAACTGCCAACTTCAAGCGGATCCGGCACAGTCGACACCCGCTTGACCAGCGTGATCGAGGCTCCTGGCGGGGGCGGGGGCGGCGGAACAGTGACGGAGTCACACGTCTGCCCGTCCACATTCGAGGCGACCACACAAGCTGTGTTGATCCAATCCTCACCGGGAGTGAATCCATCCAAGACACGCACTTCGACAGCAATGGTCACTGTCGAACCCTTGGTCATGTTCGCCGCGGTTCCGGTGACCGCGTTGCCGGTATGGCCGACCGTCCAGCCCGGGGTAGCCGTCGAGACCGAGACCACATCCAGCCCGGCGGGCACAGGATCGGTCACCGACACATTCGTCGCATCCGCATCCGGACCCGCCGTCACGTCGATGTAGTACGTGAACAAACTGCCAACCTCAAGGGGATCCGGCACAGTCGACACCCGCTTGGTCAATGTCAATGTCGCTTTGGCGCTGTTCGTGAACACGCACGAAGCCGCCGTATTCGAGGCCACGGTGATCACAGGATTGTTGATGATGGACTCGTTGACATGATGGTCCACATCGCTGCCATCGGCACTGGGGGAATCCCAGGTGCACTTCAGATCGGTCAGCGCATAGTTCGACGGACCACTGCTCTCATTGACGGTGTACTGCTGACCAGGGCGAATCCGCTCGGGCTGGCCCCAGGCCGCATCCGAAATCGACGGCGCACCGGCGGCGACCGTCCCGGTGGGAGTCAGGCTGTACGACCAATCGGCTGCCGTGGCCGACCCGCCAACGACCTGCTTGGTGGCGCTGAATTCAGCCGTCGAGTTGACCGCCGCGCACTCGACATAGGGCACGCCATAAGGAATGGTCACTTGTCCCGACGTACCGGCTGGACCGATCTGGCCGAGGTAGGCTCCCGTGTTCGGGTCCAAGCCCCAGCACAACCACGACCCGCTGGTATTCCCGAGGACTTCGTCCGACGCGCCGATGGTGTCCTGGACATAGGCCCCGGAACCGGCAGCGGTCGACGACTCGTTGAGGATATAGGACGTGCCAGCGTCGACGGGGAACGGCTGCGCGATCGCGTAGTCGCCCCGCGCGTAGCACGGCTCGCCCGGAGGCGCCTGGTCACAGGAGGGGTATTCGTACCATGGTGGTGAACTGACATCGCCCGTGGCCTCATTCGTCGCTGTCATCGACCAGTCGAAGGGGCTGGCCGCAGGCAGTTGCAGGTCGGGCGAATTGTTGACGATCTTGGCGAGAACCATCATCGGATGGCAGGTCACAGTGTTGGTCACCTTCCAACGGTTGGCGCCGACAGTACCCTGGCCGCCCTGGTCGATGGTCACCTGGTAGCTGGTCGCCGTGTACGACCCGTCGGAGTTCTGCGTCGGCGCGGCCAGGTTGTACGGCCCGTCGCCCGCGATGGCGGCACCGGTTGCGGGATTAACCGGTTGCATCTGCACACCCATCATGTCCGCGTCGGGCCCGCCCGGACTCGACGGATTGCGACCGTTGACATCGCTCACCCAATAGCATCCATCGGGCAAAGACACGTTTTCAGTGACGATCCCGGCCGTGCCAGTGGTCAGGTTGGGGTAGGTGGTCCCCCAGGCCAGGTTCGGATAGTTCACCGGGTTCGCCGGGTCGGTGACATCCTGGAAGGAGTACGTCGCGGAGAACTCCGGGGGCTGGGTGCCCTGGGCGTAGGTCTGTCCGTCGATGTTCCACGATTTGTCGACCTGCACGGTCATATTCGGGCCGGTGTAAATCTGGTTGTAGATCACGCAGGAGACAATGTCTCCCGGCGCCATCGTCACTGAGAATGCGTCACCAGCTCCATCGGTAACAGCCAATGGTTGTGTGCCATCGGCAGTCAGAAGGGTGCACTGGGCATTGGCGTTGGCCGGATCAGCGGGGTTCGCGGCATCGGGATAACGTAAGTGGACATAGTTGTTGTACGGTGGTGACTGCCCGGCCACATTCTCGTCGATCGACACATCAGCCGACGGCGCGTCAGCGAAATCGACATTGAAGCTAACTGCGCCTGTGCCCACGGATGTGACACCCGACGTACTGGACTGCCCGTCCAACAAGGCATCGGGAGACGAAGCGTCCATCGTCCATCCGCCCAGCGGTTGGCCCTGGGTGAGGTCGGTGACGCCTTCGGGGACAAGCTGCTTGATCACAGTCAGGGAACCGGTAGTCTCAGCGGCGCAGCCTTTCAGAGCCAGTTGCTGCAGAGTTTCCGCTGCCTGCTCCCAGCCGACCGCGTAGTAATCGCTGTTGGCAACCGGGCCGGAGACCGCCGCCAGGTTGTACCCCGAGCCTGTCACACCGTCGCCAACACCCACCGCGACGATCCTCGTCCCACGCGCCTTGATAGCGTTGGCGGAGAAGATGGCCTGCTCCATTTCGGCGTACCTGGTCTGGATGCCGTCGGAGGGAACGGCGGTGGTTCCCGGAATCCCGTAACGGGTCGGGTTACCGTCAGTGATCACGATGACAAGGTCATACATCTTCTCATCGGCCCTCAGGGCGTTCTGCTGCTGCGCGACCTGATACAGGCCGCGGTCCCAGTTCGTGGACTCAGGCGTGGTGATGGACATTCCGTCGATCCAACCATTGACCGTGTCGGCGCCCGCCTGCGTGGACACCGGGGTCAGAGGCCGGTTCTGGTTGGCCGTCCCCATCGCCGGGGCCGAGATGCCGAAGGTGTACAACCCCACTTGTGAAGCCGTGCCCACCAGGGACTGGGTCAGGCCCTTCGCCGCCGCCTTCAACTGGGGCAGCGCCGAAGCCTCCTGAACCGAGTACGACAGGTCCATGACCAGGGCGACATTGAGACCACACTTGTCAGGCAGCGAAGGGTTATTCAAAGACTCGGGCCAGATGCCGGTGGACGCCTGAGCCCCGGTACCGGTGATCATGAAATCAGTG
>WREX01000021.1 GCA_009779115.1 Propionibacteriaceae bacterium | reverse complement strand
CGGCTCGAAGAACCTGATGCGTCTGATCGCGTACACGTCGATCTCGCACTTCGGTTTCATGGTGATGGGCATCTTCGCCCTGACCAGCCAAGCCCTGACCGGCTCGATCTTCTACATGGTCAATCACGCTTTGGCGACCGGAGCGTTGTACCTGGTGGTCGGATACCTGATCGTCAGACGGGGTTCGGCGAATGTGGACGATTTCGGGGGGGTGGTCAACATCGCTCCTCTGGCAGCCGGGTTCACCCTTGTCGCGGGCTTGGCCTCGTGTGCGCTGCCGGGGACATCACCGTTCGTCTCGGAGTTCATGGCCATCGCTGGCACCTGGGGGCGCTTCCCCGTGATCGCCGGGATAGCCGTGATCGGGACGGTCTTGGCCGCGGTGTACATCTTGTGGACCTACCAGCGAATCATGACCGGTCCGACCACCGATGTGGTCAAGGAACGTTTCACGTCCGATCTGAACTGGCGGGAACGCTGGGCGCTCATCCCCCTGGTCGGCGCCTTCCTGATCCTGGGATTCTGGCCCCGGCCGGCCTTGGAGGAGATCGCTCCGACAACTGACTACTACATGACGGTCGCCTCTGCGACCGACCCGGTGGCTCACATTGAGGAAGGTCGATGATGACTCCGCTTTCATTCACCGCTCCAACCCTGGACTACCTCCTCCTCACGCCGTTCCTGATCGTCCTCGGGGCGGCCTGTGTCGGCATCCTGGTCGAGGCTTTCGTCGCCCGGTCCGTGCGTTTCGCCACCCAGGTCGTGGTGGCCGTCGTCGGCCTCGCCGCGGCCATCGCGGTGATCGCCTGGCGCTGGGGCACGGCAGGACAAGGCCTGGTCGATCCCGTTCAGGCCAGCTCCACATCCATCGTTTCGGGCACAGTCCTCGTCGACGGCCCGGTCCAGTCCATGTGGGCCATCTTGTTCGGCTTCGGGCTGATTTCGGTGATCGGCTTCGCGGAGCGCCGGGTCCACTCAGGTGCCACGGCGTTCACTCCCAGCGCAGCCGCCATCCCCGGTTCCCAGGCCGAGACGGACGCTGCTGAGGCGGGCTTGGTCCATTCCGAGGTCTTCCCGCTGGCCTTGTTCTCCATCGCTGGGATGGCGTTGCTTGTCAGTGCCAACGACCTATTGGTCTTGTTTGTGGGCCTGGAGATCCTCTCCCTTCCGTTGTACGTCATGTCCGGCCTGGCCCGGCATCGCCGTTTGGTCTCCCAGGAAGCAGCGCTGAAGTACTTCCTGCTGGGAGCTGCCGCCTCGGCGATCTTCCTGTTCGGCGTGGCACTCCTGTTCGGATTCGCCGGCGGTTTCTCGTACGACAAGATCGCCGCCGGTGTGAGCTTCACCGCCGGAGCCGACCCCCTGCTCTTGGGTGGGCTCGCTCTGATCGCCGTCGGCCTGCTCTTCAAAATCGGAGCCGTCCCCTTCCATTCCTGGGTGCCGGATGTCTACCAGGGCGCTCCGACGCCCGTGACAGCCTTCATGAGTGTGTGCACGAAGATCGCGGCCGTCGGCGGACTGCTGCGATTGTTCTACGTAGCCTTGGGCGGAATGAGGTGGACCTGGCAGCCGATCCTGGCGGCGGTCGCCATCCTGACCATCGTGGTGGGCGCCATCATCGCCATCAATCAGGCCGACGTCAAGCGCATCCTCGCGTACTCCTCCATCGCCCATGCCGGGTTCGTCCTGGTGCCGGTGGTTGGCGCTGTGACCTTGGGCAACAATCTGGCATCCGGCCAGGCCGGTTCTGTGGCATCAATACTGTTCTACCTTGTCGCCTATGGTTTCGCAACGATCGGGGCCTTCACTGTGGTCTCCCTGATACGCTCCCAGGGCCATGAGGTGACCGACCTCAATGCCTGGGCCGGGGTGGGGCGCAAACATCCAGTGATCGGCATCGCGATGCTGATCTTCCTGTTGTCCCTGGCTGGGATTCCCCTGACCGCTGGTTTCATCGGCAAGTTCGCCGCCTTCGCCGCCGCCTGGCGCGGTGGCTTCTGGTGGCTCGCCCTCGTGGCGATCGCCGGCTCGCTGGTCGCGGTGTACATCTACATCCGTGTGATCCAGGTCATGTTCTTCCAGCAGGCTGGTGAGGACCCGGACCGGGCAGAGGTGGCCCCAATCGGCGTGCCTTCGTGGATCGTCCTGATCATCTGCATCATCGGAACCATCGGCTTGGGGCTCGTGCCAGGGCCGTTGCTGGACCTGCTGCAGTCTGCCGCGACCTTCGTCATCCCCAGTGGAACCTAGGCGAGTTGTCGAAGAGAAAGTGGAGACATTGTCCCTGACGGACGAAGCATTCGCGCAATGGATCGCCGAGCACAATGAGCGTGTTGGGGTCCGTTTGAAGGAGACGCTGCGTACGCCGTACTCTTTCGTCGAAGAGGTGGCGACCTATCTGATCGATGCCGGCGGCAAGCTGTTCCGTCCGTCGCTGGTCTTCGCGGCCGGCGGGCTGGGTCTGGAATCAGGGTCGGTGGACGAGGAGGGCCTGATCAGCGCAGCCGTCGTCGTGGAGTTGACCCACGTCGCGTCCCTGTACCACGACGATGTTATGGACGAGGCCGCCCTTCGTCGCGGCGGGCCGACCGCTCACCGGAAGTGGGGCAATTCGGTGGCCATCATGGTGGGCGATTTCATGCTCGCCCAGGCCTCGCTCGTGGGCGCCAAACTGGGCGAAGAGTTCATGACTTATCAAGCGAAGACGCTGTCCCGGCTGGTCCAGGGCCAGATCGGAGAGATGAAGGGCCCGGAACCAGATGTCGACGACCTCACCCATCACCTGGCCGTCGTCTCCAACAAGACCGCCGCCCTGATCGCCGCCGCCGCGAGATACGGCGCCACTTTCGCTGGCCTGCCCGGTGATCAGGTCGAGGCGCTGACCCAGTACGGCGAGAGGCTCGGCATGGCATTCCAGCTTGCCGACGACCTGTTGGATATCTTGAGCGACGAGTCGGGCAAGCAGGCCGGGACCGATCTGCGCGAAGGGGTTCCCACTGTGGCCACATTGCTCGTCCAGCGCCAGCAGCGCGACGAAGATGCCCGGCTCTTGGAGTTGTTGGCCCGCCCCGTCGCCGAAGCCGACCTGCCTGAAGCATTGGACCTGTTGCGAGTCCACCCCGCCGTCGCCGAGGCACGCGCCCATGTGAAGCGTTGGGCTGATGAAGCCGCCACGTACCTGAGCGGCTTGGACGATGGTCCGGCCGTCCGCGCCTTGAGGACCCTCTGCGAACAGGCCATCGTCCGCAGTTGCTGACGGCTCAGGTGCGTAGCGACGACCACCTCGTGTGCCGTCTCCCGGCTCTGATCAGAACGTGAACCCTTGGGCGCACGTTGCGTACGTATATATATCTGTGTCGTCGAACCACAGGGCGAGTTCTTGCTCGGCTTCCTCGGCGGATCCGGACGCATGGACCAGGTTGAAGATCGCCCGTACTGGAATCTGGTCGGGCTTGGGCGAATGGTGGCAGAAGTCCCCCCGGACCGTCCCGGGATTGGCGTCGCGTGGCGATGTGGCTCCGATGAGTTTGCGGACCACTGCCACCGCCTCGCAACCCTCAACAGCCAGGGCCAGCACCGGACCCGACTTCACGTAGTCCACCACGGCCTCGAAAGCGGGCGCCCCGATCCGTTCTTCCAAGTCGGAGTAGTGCTTCCTCGCCAGAGCATCGTCCACCATCGTCATCCGGGTCCCCACGATCTTCAGACCAGCGTCCTCCAGTCGCTGGATGATCCTGCCCACCAGCCCCCGCTGGACAGCATCAGGCTTGAGTATAACCAATGTACGTTGTGCCATGATTCCTCCTGGTCGCTCCTAGTCGTACTGCCGCGCGTCCTCATCGCATCCCCGGATTCCCGCAGGACGCAGCTGCTCAGCCGCTGACACCGGGTAAGTCTAGCCCCTGGAACGAGCCCACCCATGCCGACCAGGTGCCATACCCCGGCCTTCTCCGCGTCCGGGAGCAGGTACGCTGGCTCGGGTGGTTGCCCAGCAGATGTCCAGTCTGCCGTCAGACCACCCGTCCGCTTATCGCACCTCCCCAGTCCTACCCGCCGGTACACAGCTCGCGACGCAAGCAACCGCTAGATCCGTATTTGATGTCCAGTCTGCTGTCATGCCACCTGCCCGCTCATCGCACCTCCCCAGTCCTACCCGCCGGTACGCAGCTCGCGACGCAAGCGACCGCTGGATCCGTATTTAATGTCCATTGCTGGACTTCCTTGATGCCGGCACATCTCCTGTGCCCGGAGTGCCCGCGGGATCGTGAGGTTCACCGCCCGTACTGCTGAGTGGTCGTCCGGCTTGGCCGGTGAGGAAAATGGCCAGGAGTGCCCCGCCGGCGAAGACGCCGAAGGGCAACCACATGGAGTCAGCCATGGCCAGCGAGAACCCGGCCGACTGCTCGGGGGTCAGGGTCGTGTGGTGGGAGGCGATGCTGGGGTCGATGCCGTGGGCAACCAAACGGGTGTTCATGAGGGTGTTCATCAGCGCCGATCCGAGGACCGAGCCGACTTGGCGTCCAGTGTTGTACAGCCCCGAGGCTGCACCGGCGTCTGGCGGGAGAATGTGGTGGGTGGCCGACATGGACACCGGGCTCCACATGCAGGCATTCCCCAACCCCGCGATGAGACCGGGCAGGATGGCCAGCCAAATGTTCGAGGTGGGTGTCAGGTAGATGGTGTACCACGCCATCGCCCCGGCCATCATGGTCAGGCCGAAGAGTGCCACCCGATTGGCCCCGACCCGTCCGACCACCTTGCCGCCGACCAGGGGCGCCAAAACCCCGCCGACCACCGCCGAGGGCATCATGAACACTGCCGACATCATCGGTTCCAGTCCCCGGGCCACCTGGATGAAGTACAGCAACGGCAGTGACATGCCCGTGATGCCCATCCCGATCAGGAACATGGTGCTGGACCCGAGGGAGAAGTCGCGGTCGCGATACAGCCGCAGTGGGATGAGCGGATTGCGTGCCTTGGCCTGGTGGACGATGAACACTGCCACGAGAACCACGCCTGCGATGATCACCTCGACGATGGTGATGGGTCCCCACACGCGGCCCCAATCGTGGGCCACCCCTTCTTGCAGGCCAAAGACAATGAGCAAGATGCCCATTCCAGAGAGCAGCACGCCGATCCAGTCGAAGCGCGGTCGCCTGGTCGTCCATTTCGGCAGGAAACGCCAAGCCAGGACCAATCCGATGACGCCAACAGGGATATTGATCAAGAAAATGGCTTGCCAGCCCGAGAATTGTACGAGGAATCCGCCGAGAATAGGCCCGACCAGCATGGCGATCCCGGACACCGATCCCCACAGTCCCATGGCTGCTCCACGCCGGTGCGGCGGAAAAATCCGTACGATCATTGCCTGTGTCTGGGGCGACATGCACGCCCCACCCACTCCCTGGAGGGCCCGCGCGGCGATCAGCGTGCCGATGTTGGGTGCCAGTCCGCACCACGCCGACGAGACGGTGAACAGCGCCATCCCGATCATGAACATGGTCTTCTGGCCAAAGCGGTCACCGAGGCGTCCGGCCAGCAGCAAAGGCACGGCCAAGGCCAAGAGGTACGCGCTCGTCACCCAGATCGTCTGCGTCAGCGAGGCATCCAGTCCGATCTGGATCGAAGGATTCGCGACAGAGACGATGCTCATGTCCATCATCAACATGAAGAACCCCACCAGCATCGACCAGACCGCAGCCCACGGACGAGGGCACACACTAGTTTCGTCAGTGGGTGGCTGGCTCATTCCCGTACGGCTCTCACACGCATGTGCATCGTGATCCTCATGTCCCGGTGCTAACCCTGGACCAGGCTAACGCCTCATCGTATCGCACGGTGATGACCAGATTCTGGATGACCACACCTGAAAAAGAGGGCCTTTTTGACCGGAAAATGGGCAAGATTTCTAAGAAGTTGCCTCATTACCTGAGGATTTGGCGGTATGCCCGTGTTAGCCGTTGACATCGTCTGGCGTAGCCAAAGCTGATGCCGTATTGTTAATTCTGGCGCTTTGCTCTGCCCCGGGGGGAGAGCATAAAGGGAGGTGGCAACGGTGGTTCGTATAACCCATAAGCATCGCAGGGGCGGAGCTTTGGTCGCTTTTGTCGCGGCTGTAGGGCTGACTTTCGGGAGTGTCGCGTTGAGCGCGTACGCTGACCCAACCAGTCAGCCAAATCCCACGGCTGCACCAGCGACGTCGAAAGACTCCACGTCCACAGGGGCGTCCTCCACGAAAACATTGACCGATCCTTCACAGGCGGCCAGTACACCCACCGCCGATCCCAGCGCGGTGGCCGGAGTCGCCAGTTTGATCAGCGCGGCCAATCCAGCGTCTTCCACGCCCGACGCCAGCGCCACCGAGTCGGACTCAGCCTCAGCCGCCACTTCTGCTGTGACCGCCCTGGCGAAAGCCCCGGCCACAACCGCCACCGCCACGTCCGGAAAGACCGTGCCCGATCAGACGTACACCGTCAACCCACTGACCTTCGCCACCTCCACTGAATATCTGGAGGGCGCCAAGGGATGTACCCAGGTGACCCGCGTGTCGGTCTCAGGTCTGGCCGACACCTCCCTCGAAAGCCAGCTCAACAACCAGTTTCGCGCTATCCAGGATGCATTAGGCGGTGTCACGTACTGGAACGCGGATGGTTCCCAGGGAACCGATCCCACAGCTTGGCCTGTCACCTGCGACGCCGTGTCATGGACCGATGACTCGGGCGCATCCGTGCAACAAGGCCCCGGGAGAATTCCCGATTACAGCAATTTCCCCACATCGAATGTCGCATTCGACCTGACGGCCGACGTCGGGGCGAACTTCTCCAATGTCCTATCCCTGCAGTCCTCCCTTCTGCAGCCCGGAGGAACATCTGGTGGGTCCACCCTGGTCGCCCAAGACGCTCTCAACGTACGTTTGGATACGGGCAAGAGCCTCACTCCCGCTGATCTGTTCACCTCTGATGCTGACATCGCGGGCATGATCCAATCGGCTGCCCAAGACGACCGTTCCTGTGACGCCACCTGCGCCAACAATAAAGCTTCACAGTACCGGGCCGATCCCAACCAGCCTTTCTCCTTCACTGCTCATTCGGCGACGATTATGGGCGTGACGATTGATTTCGCGTCCGCGGGTTCCAAGGTCGCGATCTTCGACAAGTACGCCGGTGCCACCGGGTTGTACACCGATTCTTCAGCCGTGACATGTCCGGCTGTGACCACGGTGTGGGACCCCACGTACCAGGCATGTGTGCCTGTCAATGACGCGCCGGATGACTTCGGCACTGTCAATGCCCCATCTCAGGGTGGCACGGTGGTCACCCATATCCCCGCAACGGCCAATGAGAATTGGGTAGTACGCGGCTTCGGCTCGTGCTCCGACCCTCAACCGTCGAATGCGGCCAGTGCCGATCCAACCTCAGGCACCGGTCCAGCTGACGTCTCGGTCACCGTGGGACCGAACGCGGCCAGCACCTCCCAAACCTTGCAGATGTGCGTCATGGCGACCGATACCGCGACCAGCATCGCCCGGTTCGGAGTGGTCACCATCAATCAAGCCGCCACATCGGCGACCTGGACTGTGACCGTCATCCCGGGGGATGGTTCGACAGTCGCCACCACGCAACCTGGTTTCTCCGGCATGGTCACCACCTCGAAGGGCGCCGCTGTGGGAAACCAGCCCGTCGGAGTCTACTTCGAGGACCCTTGGGCGCCCATCTGCCAGGCGACGACGAATGACCAGGGCAAGTGGTCCTGCGCCCCGACCGTGCCTCTGGCCCAGGGCCCGAACAAGATCGAGGTCACTGCCACCACGTATTCTTCCGACGGCAGCGTGCTGACCTATGGCCAGACCAACGTCACCATCACGGTCAAAGGTTCCTCCGCCTGGCCGACAGCTCCCAGCGTCACCACGGCTAATGGGACACTGATCGCGGGCACGGCTCAGGTCGGCACCAAAGTGACGTTGACTTATCCGCAAACCGGTGGCAAGTCGACCTCGATCGACGCAGCCGTCAACGCCCAAGGCACATGGACCGCTGACACCCCGTCCGACGCAGTGGACGGAGTCCTGGCGGCGGTGGCCGTCGACAACTCTGGACAAATGTCCGATACCACGTTTGCCGACCTCGACGTGACCGCACCGGATGCACCGGTGGTCTCCGCGGCAAATAGCTCGCAAATTTCTGGTACGGCAGAACCTGGCAGCCATGTGGTGGCCACGTATTCGGATGGCACGGCCTTGGCCGATGCCACCGCAGACTCCAAGGGAGACTGGTTGATGGCCACACCGGACAAGGCTGTCGCCGGGGCGATCCAAGTGACCGCCACTGATGCGGCGGGCAATCAGTCCCAGCCGACATCCGCCACCTTGCAGTCCGTGGTGCCCAAAGCGGCGCAGGTGACCGTCACCTTGTCGGACACCGAGGTCATGGTGGGACACCTGCCGTGTGGCTCGGGTCCAGATGTCACCCCATCGTCTGTGACGGCGACGGTCTTCGTGGCCGATGAGTCCGGTCAGCCGCTCGCCCGCCAGGCAGTGGACGTGACTGTGGACACACCCCTGGTCATCACCTCCGGAAACTCGACAGTGACCACCGACTCCACCGGAATGGCAGAAGTGACACTGACCGTCGACCGGGCCGCCGCGACCACCAGCGGCGCCATCGCCACTGTGAACGCCGCCGTTGAAGGCTCCACGGCCGCCGGTTCGGCTGACATCGAAATCAGTGTCATGAATGTTCAGACTCCGCCTCCCGCGCAGGTCCGCCTTGATGCCCAGCCGACGATCGGGTCCAATGTGACAGCCGACGGCCTGGCGTCCTGGACACTGACCGCCGAGTTGTTCGACGTCTGCGGGATCGCCCAAGCTCAGACCGCGGTGCATTTCACCGTCACAGGTCAAGCCAAGCTCTCCTCCTCGTCAGCCACAACCGATTCCACCGGGGTGGCGTCCGTCACCGTGACCGACACTGTCGGAGAATCGGTTGACGCGTCAGCGACAGCCGTGGGTTTCGTTCCGGCCTCACCGGTGAGTATCGCCTTTGATCAGACATCGGGCGACGTTGACCCGACCACCAGTACGTTGGTGGTGACACAGGATGCAGGCGTCGCCGCCGACGGCGTGGCCCAGCAGACGGCGACGTTGACTGCCCTTGACGCCAACAACACCCCGGTTGTGGGCGCGTCGGTCACATTCTCGTGGCGACATGGCCAAAAGGTCGCCGTGACAGGCCAGGGTGGTACGGTCTCTGTGCCGGTGACCTCCCTCGAAGCGGGCCAGTTGGACATCACAGCAACCGGGTCGAAGTCGGATGGAACCGCGTGGAGTCTGACGGGGACGACTTCCTTCGTAGCCCCGGCAGCCGGTGATGAGCCGACCTTCTCGGTCAGTCCGTCGCCTTTGAATATCGAGGCCGGTGGGACGGGAATCCTGCTGTTGACGGTCACGGACGGGACTGGTCAACCGGCAGACTACGACGCCTCGTACGAATGCCACGCCTTGGACGGCTCGCCGTGTCCCTTCCAGGTCGACACCGTGCTCCCCATCCGCGGTGGCAGCGGCAAAGCTACCTTCACCACTGACCAGGAGGGTGTCTACCTTCTGAGCGTGTACACCCAAGACGCCAAGGGCGACAAGGCTGCGGACTTCACCGGCAGCCCGATTCTCGTCACGGTCGGCAACCCGGCCGTCCAAGGCCCCTCGATCGACAAGGCCTCAGCGGCGGGACTTAGCGGCACCTCACCAGCGGGCACAACGGTCCAGGTGACGTACACGAAAGCCGATGGGACCACCAACCAGGCTGAAGCCAAGGCTGCCGATGACGGCACCTGGACGCTGGCGAAACCGTCTGACGCTGCTGACGGCCCGGTTCAGGCACAGTGGACGATTGGCGGCCTGCCTACGACGAAGTATTGGGACCTGACACCTCCTGCCGCTCCGGTCGTCAAAGCCGCCGACTCCACACAGATCGCGGGTACGGCTGAGTCACTCAGTTGGATCGTGGTCAAGGATTCGAAGGGCGTGGTCCTGGGACAGACGACAGCCGATTCCGACGGCGTGTGGTTGATCCCGACCCCGGACTTCGCGGTGACGACGAAGATTTCGGTCACCGCGACGGATAGCGCGGGCAACGAGTCCCAGCCGACTGTGACTGACCTGGTGGTCCAGGGCACGCCCGGTTCGCTGACGGTGACCCTGTCTGCGACCACCATCCATGTGATCGGAGTCGCCTGTCAGACCGCACCGCGCCTGGATCCCGATTCGGTGACGGCGACCGTCACGGTCACTGACACGACGGGGACCCGCCTTCCTGGTCAAACTGTCGACGTCACAGCAGACGCTCCTTTCGTGATCGTCTCGGGAGCGTCGAAGGTGACGACAGATGCCAACGGTGTCGCGACAGTGACCCTCGGGCTGGATGTCTCGCAGGAGAACTGGAGCACCACTCCGAGTGTGACTGCCACCATCGCGGACACAGACATCACGAACTCAGCTGTCGCCGCCGTGTCGGTCGAACCCGCAGACCTGCCTCAGCCGACTCTGACGCTGACTCCGCAACCGACTCAAGGGTCGAGTGGGAGCGGTGCCACCGAGTGGATGGTGTCGGCTCAGTTGATGGATGGCTGTGGGGCTCCCGTGGCCAACGGTACCGTTCAGTTCGCCGTCACGGGCAGCGCTCGTTTGTCCGTGGCATCTGCGGCGACCACCGCTGACGGGTACGCCAAAGTGACGGTGACCGACAGCGCGGCGGAGTCCGTGCAACTAACCGCAACCGTTGCGAATTCTCAGGTGAGTTCCCAAGTCGCACTCCAATTCGTGGTGAAGACTAATCCAGCCCCGACCGTCTCTGTGACCTTGAGCCACGGCACGATCCAGGTGTACTACGGCCCCTGCGGGGAAGCGCCAGTGGTGTCTCCGACATCGGTGGACGCCACCCTCTTGGTGGTCGACGCGACTGGAGCGCCGATGCCCGGTCAGGTGGTGGACGTGGCAGTCGATGCTCCGCTGGTGATCAGTTCCGGTTCTTCACAGGTGACCACGAATGCCGCTGGAATGGCGCAGGTCAGTCTGGGTCTGGACCTCGGGTCGTACAAGATTGGTGGCGACGCGATGGTTAACGCCACCGTTGACGGCACGACTGTCACCGGCGCGGGTGCGGTGCACATGGCAGTGTCCATGGCACAGCGTGGCCCGGCGACGATGACCCTGTCGTCTTCAGCCGATTCAGGGGCTGATGTGTTGGCCGATGGCCAGTCCACGTGGACGGTGTCGGCACAGGTGATGGATATCTGCGGGTCTCCGGCAGTCGGGGAGAACGTGGAGTTCTCCTCCACGGGCCAGGCCCAGGTACCTCCGCTCCAGATGGCGACCGGCGCCGATGGCGTGGCCACAGTTAAGGTGTCCGATGATGTCCCCGAGATGGTCCAGGTGTCCGCCTCGATCCCCGGTACGAAAGTGACTGCGGGCCCGGTGGCGATCTCCTTCATTCAACCGTCTGTCCCAGGTGCTCCCGTGGTGCGTGGCGACCAGGAGGATCGTCTGTTCACCTTCACGGGAACAGGTTTCATCCCCGGTGAGATGGTCAGTGCCGAGATTCACTCCAATGTCATCGACCTGCCAGCGCAAAAGGCGGATGCCCAGGGTTCGGTGACCTTCACCTGGACGGCCCCGGCTGACTTCGAGGGCGGGGCCCACGAGATCGTCTTCCTCGCCGCGTCGGGTGACACCGCGTCGTACTCCTTCACGGTTCCCGATCCGGGAAGCACGGGTCCGACCAGCGGTCCCACCGATAGCATCACTACCCCTGCTGAAACCGCTCCTGCTCCAGGCGACCAGAACGCTGAATCTGGTTCCACCCCAGGCACTCCGGTTGGCCAGGGTGTCCCTGCCGCACCTGCTGCTCCGGCCACCAATGGCGCCGCTCCCGTCGCCAACAGTGATACCACTGTGACGTCGCCAGCCGGTGTCACTGGGGCTCCCACAGGCGGTACGTCAGTCAGCAGCACACCGATGCTCCTCATCGCGTTCTTGCTTGTCGCCGCGAGTGCGGTCGTCTTTGCCATCCGTTGGCGCACCCGCACCTCTCACAGCCGCACCAGTGCCCGGTGAACAGTACGTACTGTTTTTGACAGCAATTTAGACCGGTGGATTCGGGCCAAGCCCGATCTGTGACCTAGTCATGAGTGTCAGGTGCCTGTGTTCGCGTTCTGCCGCTCGCAGTGTGTGGTGACTCAAATGTGACAATGAATGTGCTCGTGGAGAGGTGTAGGCGTGCACTACGGGCAGACGCTGGTGAACTGCTCCGCGTACTGTGACCGCTCTACCAGATGGTGACGCGGTCTGCTGGTGCCAACCAGGCTTGGTCGGATTCTGTGACGTTGAACGCCTCGTAGAACTCGTCGAGGTTGCGGACGACTTGGTTGCAGCGGAATTCGGGCGGGGAGTGTGGATCGGTGGCCAGTCGTTGGGCGACCAATTCTGCGCGGGACAAGTAACTCCATGTCGCGCTCCACGAGAGAAAGAGCCGCTGCAAACCGGTGTAGCCGTCGATAGGCTCCACGTCACCGCCGGTGGCCAGCTTCCAGGCCTTGATGGCGATCCCCAGTCCTCCTAGGTCGCCGATGTTCTCCCCGATCGTCAGGGCGCCGTTGACGTGGATCTCGGGCGCCTGCACGGGGGCGAGGGCGTCGTACTGGGCGATCAGGGCCTTGGTCGCGGCCTCGAAGGCTTCGCGGTCCTCGGGCGTCCACCAGTCGCGCAGCCGGCCGTCGCCGTCGCAGGTCGAGCCCTGGTCGTCGAAACCGTGCCCGATTTCGTGACCGATGACCGCGCCGATCCCGCCGTAGTTGACCGCGTCGTCGGCGTCCACGTTGAAGAATGGCGGCTGGAGGATCGCGGCGGGGAAGACGATCTCGTTGCGCAGAGGGTGATAGTACGCATTAACTGTTTGTGGGTACATGAGCCATTCGTCGACGTCGATCGGCCCGCCGAGCTTGCCGATCTCGTACTGCATGGAAAACTCGCCCTCGGCGAGCACGTTCTCAATCACGTCATCCGTCACGTGCAAAGCAGAGTAGTCGCGCCACTTCTTCGGATGGCCGATCTTGGTGCGGAAGGTGTCGAGTTTCTTCAGCGCCTCGACCTTGGTCGCCTCGCTCATCCAGGTCAAGTTCGTGATGGAATCCCGGTAAGAGGCCAGCAGGTTGGCGACCAGTTCGGTCATCCGGCGCTCGGCTTCGGCGGGGTAGTGGGTTTGGACGAAGACCTTGCCGACTGCCTCGCCCATGGCCGCCTCGGTGAAGGAGACTGCCCTCTTCCACCGTGGACGCAGGGTCTTCTGGCCGGTCAGGGCTGTGCCGTAGAAGGCGAAGCGTGAGTCGACGAACGCTGCCGACAGGTACGGGGACAGGTCCGACACCACGTGGAAGCGTGCCCAGGCCTTCCAAGCATCGAGCCGGTCAGGGGTTAGCAGGGTTGCCACGTCGGTGAAGAAGCTGGGCTGGCAGTTGACGACCTCTAAGACCTTGTCCTCGACTCCAGCCTCCCGCAGGAGGGTTGGCCAGCCGAATCCGGGGGCCTCCTCGTCCAGTTGGGCGATGTCGCGCAGGTTGTACATCTGCACCATGTCGCGTACTCGAACAATGTCCCAGTGGGCCTGCGCGATGGCGCACTCCAACTCCCACACCAGTTCGGCGGAGGCCTGGTCCTCATCGGTCGGTGTGGCCCGGCCAGCGGCCAGAGCCAGTGTGCGGGCCAGGAAGTCGCGGTACTGCTGGCGTACTGTCTCGTGCTGGGGCTCGCGATAGTAGGACTCGTCGGGCAGTCCCAAACCGTCCTGGCCGACGAACAACAGGTAGCGTGTGGGGTCGCCAGGATCGGATTCCACCTCAGCGTCGGCCAGCGTGGTCATCCCGTGACGAGTACACCAGCCGAACCAGGCCCGCAGGTCGTCGAGGTTGGCGATGGCGTCGATGCGGTGCAAGAGAGCATTGATCGGCTGGGCGCCACGGGCTTCGATCCCGGCCTCGTCCATGAAAGAGGCGTACAACCCAGCGATCTTGGCCTCCTCGCTGCCCGGTTGGAGGTCCATGCGCTCCGACAGAGTTTCACAGATCTGATGGATGGCTTTTTCCGATTCCTCGCGCAGGTCTTCGAAGGACCCGATGGAACCTCTGTCGTCGGGGACGGTGGCCGTGGTGAGCCAATGTCCGTTCACATGTCGGAACAGATCATCACGGGGGCTCACGCCCATGTCGAAACGTGTGTAGTCTATAGCAGGAATCATGAGTACACACTAGCAATCCTCAACCCTGTCTTGAGCCTTCCCGCGCACGGACACGGCGTGAGGACCGGGATGCTGTACGTCCGATCGGTGGACAGATATCGTCAATTGTTGCCGATGGGTAAAGATTGCCTTCGGCGGAGAGGAACCTGACGGTGAAGAGAACAATGACGCGGCTGGCTGCGGCGATGAGTGTCGCCGTCCTCAGTTTCAGCCTCGTCGTGACGACGGCTCAGGCCGAGGATCTCACTGCGGAAAAGCAGCAGGCCGACGCGAACGCCAACCAGGCGCAGGAGAATGTGAACTCAGCCCAGGCCGCGCTCGATGCCGCCAACGCGAGTGTTCAGGCCGCGCAGGACCAGGTGGTCGCTGCCCAGACTACCCTCGAAGCCGCACAGGCCGCCTCAGCCCAGGCCCAGGCCGATGAGGCCCAGAAAGCTATCGAACTTTATCAAGCCGAGCAGGCTCTCAAAGCCGCCCAGGACAAGGTTGCCGCGGGTCAGGCTCAGGTCGACGCGCAGAAGGATGCGATCAACGCGTACGCCCGGTCGATCGCGCAAGATGACATGCCACTGGTCAACATCGCGATGCTGATCAATGCGGATTCGACGGCCAGTCTGTCCAATCGCATTCAGTGGAGTGACACCGTCCTGACGACCAACGCGGTCAACCTCGACCAGTTGAGGACGATCCAGAACCAGTTGATCAAGGATCAGAACGCGGCTCAGGCAGCCCAGGTCGCGGCCGATCAGGCCCAGCAGGCCGCTGAGGCCCAGGCGGAAGCGGCGCAGTCAGCCCAGGATGCAGCCCAAAACGCGGAAAACGCCGTGGCTTCGGCGCTCGCCACCGAACAGGCCGCGCAAGACAAAGCCTCACAGATTCTGGCTGACAATCAATCTCTCTTGTCCCAAGCCCAGGCGGTTCAGAGCGACATCAACGCCAAGATCGTTGAACAGGCCCGCGAGGAAGAGGCAGCCCGTCAGGCAGCGGCGCAAGCTGCGGCTCAGGCGGCCGCTGCGGCTCAGGCTGCCGCAGGCTCCAGCTCGGCCTCCAATTATGTCGGGACACCTGTCGCCGGAGCCGGGAGTCTTTCTTCTGCCCAGGCCCAGTCCACCGCGTACGGAATGATCCAGGGGTACGGCTGGGGCGACTCGCAATTCAGGTGCTTGGTCTACTTGTGGAATCAGGAATCTGGTTGGCGTTGGAGTGCCCTCAACCCGTCCTCGGGCGCCTATGGGATTCCCCAGTCGCTGCCCGCGTCCAAAATGGCGTCATCCGGTTCCGACTGGAGAACCAACGCCGTCACCCAGATGAACTGGGGATTGAACTACATCGCTGGCCGCTACGGTTCCCCTTGCGGCGCCTGGTCCCACGAAATGGCCTACAACTGGTACTGATCCGGGATTCGGTCGTACTGTCGTACTGACATTGGCCTCGGCTGACTCCTCTGCTTGGTCGCCACGTCCGCGCTATTGAACCTGGCTTTCGTCATTGTGTGTTGCGTTCGTGATCATGATGGTGATCGCAGTGGTCCGAGATTCCCTCCACGGATCTAGTCGGCGTCGGAGGTGATCCACTCTTGACCTGGATGCACCGATTGCTGGCGTCGCGAGCGACACTGTGGGGGTGTCGGCTGAATGGATGACCTGTGCCAGAAATGGCGCGGGGGATTCGGGCTGCTCGCCTGACAGATGTCGTACTCAGAACCAGAACAGTGGCAGCACCGTGTCGGTTGACGTGGGCTCGGGGCCGGTCGTGAACCCGCTGTATGGGTTGATCGATTGTGGGTCGGGGGTGGTCGTGTCCGTCGGGATGTCGGTGGGTTCCGTGGCCGGCGGGGCAGCCGGAGTGGTCGGTGGGGCCTGTGTCGCCGGGGGAGCCTGCGTGCTGGGCGGTATGACCGGAGGCTGGGGGTGCATGGTCGACGGTTGCTGGGGTGGTGTGTACGGCGGAGGCACCACCGGCTGTGTCGCAGGAGGTGGTACGGCTGGTTGCGTCGCGGTGGGCGCCGCCGGTCGTGTGGTCGCGGCAGCGGGTGGAGGCTCGGTCGCGGTGGCCGTCTCAGTGTCCGGTGACGGGGTTTCTGTGTCGGTGGTCTCGGTGTCTTCGGGTGTGGGGCTGGGTGTCGGCGTCACAGTGTGAGTGGGGGTGGGCCAGGACGTGGAGGTGGAAGGCACCATGTTGGCGATCGAGTCGGGCGAATCCCCATTCCAGGTGGTCGCGGCGACGATGCCGCCGACTGCCAGGACCGCAGCCGCGAATCCGGCACTGACGATCTTCACCGGCAGTGGCACGCGGGAGTGTGGTCGGTCCGCGAGCGCAGGCGTACGAGAGTTCATTGCTGCTTCCTTGACCCGGGGGGACGGAAGCGGTGGGGTGATCACGGCCGCGGAGTGGATCGGAGAGCCCTGTTCGGCCACGATTTCGGGAGTCGAGAGGAGCAATCCGGAAATTAAAGTTGCCTTGAGGTGGCTCGGGTCGGACGCAGCGGGCACAGGCTTGACATCCAGCAGGGCCGCCGAGCGGGTCAGGAACTCACGAAATTGCGAGCACGCCTGATCGATGATCCCAGGCGCGTTGCCCGGATCGAGACTCAGATCGTTGACGAGTTGCTCGGCCGTCCAGTCATCCACGTACTGATGCCAAACAATGGACCTGTTGACCTCATCCATCGCGTAGAACGCCCACGAGACGGCCTTCTGCGCAGCCTGTGGCGGTTCCGGCGCGCCGACATCCTGGAACCATCCAGCCAGGAACGTACTGATGCGGATGTGTTGTTTTTCAGCCTGGGTCAGCCGCCGCAGGAAGCTGGTGGCCACCACCCGCGTGGGTCGAGACGACTCCACCCCAGCCGCGCGGGCCGCGATGTAGGCAGCAGTGAAATAGCGATTCCACAGTTGCACGATGGCCTCAGGATCACTGAACCGCGCCAACACCATCAGCCGGATATCTGACTCCACCGCCTGGTGAGGATGCACACCCTCCACCGAATCGTCATGTTCAGCCGGTACCATGGCGGTCGCGTCGTCGTCCGCCTCAGCCGTGTCACCTTGGTCGGCCGGCTTCTTGGCCAGCTTTTCAGGCGGTACGGTCTTCGCGGTCTCAGCAGTGTTCCCAGGTGCCTTCCCGGGCTCCTCAACCTTGGCCGGAGCAGCCGCTGCCTTGTCCGGCTTGGCCGGAGCAGCCGCTGCCGTGGCGGGAGTTGTCGCAGCCTTGGCCGGAGCAGCCGCAGCTTTGGAGGGAGTTGCCGCTGGCTTAGCGGGAGTGGCCGCAGCCTTGGCGGGAGCGGGAGTTGCCGGAGCAGCCGCTGCCTTGTCCGGCTTGGCCGGAGCAGCCGCAGCCGTGGCGGGAGTTGCCGCAGCCTTGGCCGGAGCAGCCGCTGCCGTGGCGGGAGTTGCCGCAGCCTTGGCCGGAGCAGCCGCTGCCGTGGCGGGAGTTGCCGCTGGCTTGGCGGGAGTGGCGGGTGCCTGTGGGGGAGTTGCAGGTGCCTGAGGAGGAGTTGCAGGTGCCTTGTCTGCGGATGCCCTGACGGGAGTGCCAGGTGCTTTCTGTCCTGGTGCTGTGGCAGCGGCTGGTTTGTCGGAATCGGCAGGCTTGGCGGCAGCCTTCTGTGCCGGTGCGGCGTTGGAAGGCGGGTTGGCCGGTTGAGCTGGGGTCTTGTCAGCCGCTGCCGCGGCGGCAGGTTGAGCCGGATTGGCAGCTTTGGCCGGTGCCGCCTCGGCTGGCTTGTCGGGTGCAGCCGGTTTGGCCGGTGCTTTGTCCGCCGGTGCCGCGGCTGGTTTGTCTGCGGTGGCTGGTTGGGCCGGTGTCTTGTCAGCGGGTGCTGCAGCGGCCGGTTTTTCTGGTTGGGCTGTGGGCTTGTCTGCTGGGGGTGTGGCAGTTGCTGGTTTGTTTGCGTCTGCAGGTTTGGCGGGTGCCTTGTCAGCTGGTGCTGCGGCAACTGGTTTTTCTGGTGTCGTGTTTGCCGGTGCTGCTGCTGGTTGGCCGGGTGCTTTCTCGGCCTGCGCAGGTGTGGTGGCAGGTCTGTCTGAATTGGTGGGTTTGTCGGCTTCTTTGTCGACGGGTGCTGCGGCAACTGGTTGAGGAGGTGTCTTATTGGCGGGTGCTGCTGCGGCTGGTTTGTCTGGGGTGGTTGGTTGAGCGGGTGCCTTGTCTGCCGGTGCCGTGGTGGCAGGTTTGTCTGCGTTGTCAGGTTTCGCGGCTGCTTTGTCTGGAGGCACCGTGGTGGCGGGTGGTTTCTCGGGTGTCGTAGGCGGTTTGTTGGCCGCGGCTGCGGGGTCAGCTACCTTGTCTGCGGTGGCCTGTGTGGCTGCATTGCCAACCGGTGTTGAAGCGGCGGCGGGTTTTTCCGGTGCCGCGGCTGCCGGGGCCTGTGGTGGGGTGACAGGTGATGTCTGTGGTGGAGTGACCAGTGTGGCCTGTGGGGGTGTGGCAGGTGGGGGGGTGGCTGTCGGCGTCTGTGGGGGCATGGCCGACGGTACCTGTGGTGGCGTGGCTGGCGGAGTTTGTGCTGCCGCAGGTGGGGGCACCTGTGGGGGTGCTGCTGGGGTGGATTCAGGTGGTGTGTTTTCAGGGTGCATGGCTCTTGCGGGTGTGGCGGACGTTTGGTCTGCGGGGTTGTCGGGATCGACTTCGCCGGGATGCGCGTGACGGGGGACTGGATCACCACTCATGGCTGTCCCCTGGTGTGCATCCCGTTGTCAGTGTGATCATGGTGACGATAACCTCGCACTCACCATTGTATCAAGGGGGTGTTAGCAATTAACGCAGAGCCAGGTGCCTCACAGACGTACACCCGCTGAGCAAAAAGACTGTCGAGATGTGGGCACACCATCATCTGGCCGCCGGATCGGGCGGTCGCTGAACCCACTGTCAGGATCATGAAGTCCACTGCCCCTCCCCACATAGTGATCGTGGTTCACTCATCCCCACGGCACAGTTTACTTCATCACTACCCGTGTCTCACGCCAGTGATACTAAGCCCGGATGCACCGATTCATGGCTGCTCCGCGGCCCTGTGCCGGCACGCTGACCCGCCGATCACCGCTCAACAGACGTCCAGTCTGCCCTCACGGCGACCGTCGGCTCATCGCACCCCCACAGTGTCGCTCGCGACGCCAGCAATCGGTGCATCCG
>WREX01000020.1 GCA_009779115.1 Propionibacteriaceae bacterium | reverse complement strand
TCGACAACAACTTCATAACCCAGTTTGATGAGTTGAGCGACTGTTTTCGGTGTCGCCGCCACTCTGGTCTCCGCTGGGGCGGATTCCATGGGGATGCCGATCCTCATGTGACCCCTTCTCTCTTGTGACTCTCGCAGTCTACCCTGAGTTTGGCAGTACCTTCTTGAGCCTACCAAACAGGTGCGCGCGATATCTCCTAACGTGGATCGCGTTCACCACTTGGCGTGTGGACAACCTGATCAGACAGTTTTACAGGCAACAGTTTTGACCAAGAATATTTCCGTTTTCAAGCATTTTTATCGAGACAGTACGGGTGGGCAACCGTCATCGACCATGGAGGTGTGATCAGTGCCGCCCGAGGATATCGTGAATCTCGTCCACCACATGATCAGCGGTCACACCGTACTGGGCATAGAGAATCGAAGCCGCGGCAGAAGCGCCGTAATGGTCGATTCCGATGCGGCGGCCCTGCTCCCCCACGATCTCAGCCCAGCCATAGGTCACGCCCGCCTCGATCGACACCGTGGCCGCTCCGACAGGGAAGAGTTCTTGCTTGTACGACGCGGGTTGAGCGGCGTACCACTCCAGGCACGGCGCAGCGACGACCCGTGTGGGGACGCCATCGGCCTGCAGAATCTGGCGCGCCGCGACGGCGATCTCCACCTCGGACCCGGTGGCCACGATGACGGCTTGCGGTTCGGGCGCATCAGCGTCGATCAGGGTGTAAGCGCCCTTGGCCATCTGTGAAGCGACGGCGAACCCCGAACCCGGGGTACGGTCGAAGGTGGTCACGTCCTGGCGGGTCAGGATGAGTGCGGTTGGGCGGTCGGGGGACGCCAGGATCAGTCTCCAGGCTTCGGCCACCTCGTTGGCGTCGCTGGGCCGGATGACGTCCAAGCCGGGGATCAGGCGCAGCGAAGCGACATGTTCGACGGGCTGATGGGTCGGGCCGTCCTCGCCGACACCGATGGAATCGTGGGTGAAGACGAAAACCGACGGGATATGGGAGAGGGCTGCTAGTCGGACGGGGGTGCGCATGTAGTCCGAGAAGACGAGGAAAGTTCCGCCGTACGCCCTTGTCAACCCGGAGTTAATCGCATTGAGGATGCCGCCCATGGCGTGTTCCCGGATGCCGAAGTGAAGGGTACGGCCATTGGGAGCGGGGGTCCACGTCTTGCTGGCGCGGTCGGCGGGAAGGAAGGAGGGTTGTCCAGCCATGGTGGTGTTGTTGGACCCGGCCAGGTCAGCCGAACCGCCCCACAACTCGGGCATGGCGTCGGCGATGGCAGTGAGCACGTCGCCGGAAGCCGCCCGGGTGGACTTCTTGCCAGCGGGGAACTGTGGCAGGGCAGCCTCCAACTGGCTGGGGAGCTGACGGGCCAGGATCCGGTCGAGGAGGGCTTTCTGGCCGGGATTGGCCTGGGCCCAGGCGGAGAATCGGGCGTCCCAGTCCTTCCGGAAGCTGGCGGCTCGCTCGGCGGCATTCTTACGGGTGTACGCGATCACCTCGTCGGCAACCTCGAACTGCTTGCCGGGATCGAACCCGAGCCGGGTCTTGAGGGCGGCGACCTCGTCAGCGCCCAGCTTGGCCCCGTGAACCTTTTCAGACCCGGCCATCGTGGGTAGAGGCCAGCCAATCATGGTGGTGACCTTGATGAAGCTCGGACGGTCGGTGACAGCCTTCGCCTGCTCGATGGCGGCGTACAACTGGTCGACCTTCTCCTCGTACCCGGTGCCCCCCTGGGTGAAATCGACTTCCTGCACATGCCAGCCATAGGCGGCATAGCGCGCCGTGACATCCTCGGAAAAAGCGATCACCGTGTCGCCTTCGATGGAGATGCGGTTGTCGTCGTAGATGAGGATCAGATTGCCCAACTCTTGGGTCGCGGCCAGGGAACTCGCCTCGGCGGAGATTCCTTCCTCCATGTCCCCATCGCCAGCCAGGCAGTAGACGACATGGTCGAAGACGGATCGCCCGGGTTCGGCTCCGGGGTCGAACAGTTCTCTCTCTTTGCGGGCGGCCATGGCGAAGCCGACGGCGTTGGACACTCCCGCCCCCAGAGGACCTGTGGTGCATTCGACGCCGGCGGTATGGCCCAACTCGGGGTGGCCAGGGGTCAGCGACCCCCAGGTACGGAACTTGGCCAGGTCCTCCACCTCCAGGCCGAATCCGGCCAGGTAGAGCTGGGTGTACTGAGTCAGCGAGGAATGCCCGATCGACAAGACGAAACGGTCTCGTCCTAACCAGTGCGGGTCATGCGGGTCCACAGTCATGATCTTCTGGTACAACAGGTAAGCGACGGGAGCCAGTGAGATCGCTGTGCCCGGATGGCCGTTGCCGACCTTCTCCACGGCGTCGGCTGCCAAGACGCGGGCGGTGTCGACCGCCTTCTGGTCCAGCTCATTCCAAGTCACTGTGCTCATGTGTTCCCCTCATTGTGTGCGCCATTGGGGCGGGTCTGTTCGAACACCAGACTATCTCACCTGCCTCTGCGCAGCCGGGTGAGAACAGTCCTGGTCAACCGCCACCACGTGAGGCCCTTGAGCCTTCCGGGTCTCAGGTCTGGTGGGCCGTAGCGCGAGAGTTCGAGGTGGGCACGCAATTCATCCAACCCGACTGGCCGGTCCGCCTGAGGCAGGATGTCGAGGACAGCCCGTACGCTCATCCCCTCGGTGACGATCCCGGCCCGCAAACCAGCACGGCGCAGACGGCGGATGGATCTTTCGGGGGTGTACGAGAAGACGTACACCAGCCAGATCGCCACGACGATGATCAGGACGGCAAGTGCACCAGCCCCAGCGAACCCAGACCAGGGAAGGGTCCGGCTCGACGACACGACCGGAGGCGCTGAGGTTGGAGACTGTGTGGCCCCCGGCGTCCTGGTCGGCGGGCTGTCAGTGACCTGGTTGGACGGTGACGGCGTCGCGGCTGGCGTGGTGGGCTGAGCGGTCGGCGCTGTGGGGGTTGGACCAGGCACGCTGGTCGACGCGTCCACGGCCGGAGTCGGCTCGTACCGCACCCAGCCGATACCGGCGAAAAACGCTTCCGGCCACATATGGGCCTGGGCCCCGGTCACCGTCCTGGTCCCGTCGGCGCCGAGCTGGCCGGGAAGGTACCCCACGGAGACCCGCGTCTGGATGCCGACCGACGCGGCCATCACGGCCATGGCGGTGGCGAAGTGAACACAGTACCCTTGTTTATTTGTGAGAAAATCCCAGACAGGATCGCCGGTGCTGACCCATCTCGGAGTCAGCGTGTAGGAGAATCCTGGTCCTCTCAGATACGACTGAATGGCCAGGAGAATCTCATCCTCGGTCGTCGCTGAACCGATGACACTCCTTGTCAATTGGGAGATCTGATCGATCTGCTGGACTGACTGCGTCACAGACAAGGAACCAACCCCGTTCACCGGCCGCCCTGCCAGCGAAGATCGGTCCAGGGCCATGACAGTGGTGGAGTAGGAATCCCCCGGCCTGACCTCAAGCATCGAACCGATCGAATCTGTCTTCGGGTTATAAACCAGTGACAACCCCCCTGCTGACACGACGCTGCGCGGACCGATGCCGGTGGGCAAAGCATGTCCAGACAACTGATCGATCGTCACGGTGACCTGCGAAGACGGGGTCCACTGCGGTCCGGGCGACGTAGGCTGACTACTGCCGGTGATGGCGTTGTTCCACAGCACCTGGCCCGTTTGATAGAAGCGCACACCGGTGTTGGAGGACGGATCCCAGTTGTCACCAGACGATGGGCTGGACCACGTCCGGCCTGTGAAGGTGGTCAGCGATCCAATGGTGAGCGGTTCGGTGACATCTGCCGATGTATGGAACAGAACCACTGACGATTCCGTGCGCAATTGATCGTCCACCGGGAACTGCCCGGCCATGCTGATGCCCGTACCATCTAAATACCCTCCCTGCCACAGGTCTTGCCACTGCTCAGACTGTCCCCACCTCGGAGCCAGCGGCGCCAGCATGGACGCGACAACACCCACAACGGCGCTCACAGCCACCACAGGCACAGCGACGGGCCGGAAGGTTTGGCGGATACGGCCCTTTCTCGGTGAGACGGCCAGCAGCATCAAGTACGACGCGCCCGCCAGCACTGCCCAGGCCAGTCCACGGTTCGGGGAGCCGGACAAGAAGACGCCCCAACAGGCCAGCAGGGGAAGCCCGACCCACACGGGCCGCTCCACATTGACGGCCCAGAAGACGGCCAGGATGCACACCGGCCCCAACCCGATCAGGGCCAAGGGCACAAACAACTCCGGAATGGGGGCGGGACGCCCGTACTGGGGCAGGGCGATCACCGCCGCCTCCACGTGCTCGACAACGGTTCGCAGTGTCCTCGGTGTGGGAACAATGGTGTCCTGGGTCGTCAGCCCGCACAGGTAACAGACCCACGCGACCACACCCAGGACCCACGACGCCGCTGTGGCCCACCCCGGAAACCGCGCGAGCAGTGCCGTCATCACAGACATGACAACCGTGATGAGCAGGGGAAACGCGATCATGTGAACGGTCCAGGGGCCCAGTTGGATGAGGTTGCCCAATCCCAGGAAGGTGCAGACCAGGGCCAGTGCGGTGAAGCCGGCGATGAGCGCGCGGTTCATCGTGACCTGGTTGTCTGAACCGGGGCCAGGACCTGGCTCACCCGCGCGCAAGCCTCGGTCAGCCCCGTCCCACTGCCCAGCTGAAGGGTGCGCCAGCCCGCCGACTCCACGGTGAGAGCAGCATCGGCAGTATCGCAGAGAACCACCGCCAGGGCTGAGGCTGATCCGGACGCCCGGTCTCGGCCGCGAGACGGATGAAGGATCAGACCTGGGGGAATTGGCCTGGTCGCGGACTGCGCGACGATCAACAGGGACACCCCTTCCGGTGTCGTGTCTCGCAGGGGCAACCCGGCCTGCTCGTTGGTCAGGACGGCCAAACTGGTCAGGTGGGTGGCAGCCGAACCGTGGCTCACCTGGCCTCCACAGGCCAGGTCGACCTCGAATCCAGCGATGTCCAGGCCCAGGATCCACGACGCGGCCAGGCTGATCGCCAGCTCCCTGACGTCGGGGGCGGCGTTCAGCGGAAGGATGAGACCCACCCAGGAGCGGTCGGAATCTGTCGGCTCGTCGGCACGGGTCATGAGTTCCCCCCGCCGGGCGGATGAGCGCCAATGGACACGCCGGAAGTCGTCACCGGTGCTGTACTGTCTGACAGTGACGTTGTCCTGGTGAGGGTGGAGGAAGCCCTTCGCCCCGACCTGGCCCTCACGGTCGGGGGCCACGACTTGGACTTCCAGGGCAGCGGTGCGCGGCCAGACCGTGATCTGGCAGGTCGACGAGTCGGTGACCTGGGCCTTCCACAGGCCCAGAGCAGAGGTACGGGTCGCGAAACAAGGACCAAGGATCCATTGCCCACGATGAGGAGGACAGAGATCATAGATCAGACCCGCATTGTGCTCACGAGCATCCACACCCCGAAGTTTCGTCCCAGAAACCAGGGGCACTGGCACTGTCTCGGCCAGCTGAGTGACTTCTGGCACCCATGCCCGCCGACCGCCGCGCCCACGTGTGCCATCCACCTGCGGCACCAGACGTACTGTCACAGACTGTCCAACTGAACAGGGATTGGGGTCAGCCGAGCGGATCAGCTGGGCCATCGGATCACGAGACTCGGACCAGAAGAACCGCACCGCATCGACCAGGACTGCGGCGACCAGCATCCCTGCGATCGCCACCGCCGGTGGACTGGCGGCGAAAATCCCGACGATCCCTGTTCCCACACCCACCACTAGAATAACGATAGACCTTGTCAAGGGCCGGAATCTGCGAGGCATCAGCGTACTGCCACCCGCTGAAGGATCTGTGTCAGGACTGCTTGCACCGCCTCCTCGGACATCGCCCGCCCCAGTGACATCCGGTGCCCCCACACGTGCGGGACCATGCGCTGGACATCGTCGGGAATGACGAAGCGGCGACCCGCCAGGGCAGCCGCGCCCTTGGCAGCCCTCAGCAACTGGATCCCAGCGCGGGGAGACACGCCGAGCCTGACACCTGTCGCCTCACGGGTGGCCCGGGCCAGGTCGACGATATAGCGTTTCACTTCCTCAGCAGCATACAACGACCGTACGACACCGATCATCTGGACGACCTGGTCAGCCGAGGCCACAGGGGTGATGGTGTCCAGCGGGTCGGACAACTCCTGGGAATCCAGCATGGTGACCTCGTCGGCGTAACCAGGGTAGCCCAGGGACATCCGGATCATGAACCGGTCGCGCTGGGCCTCGGGCAGCGGGTAGGTCCCTTCCATCTCGTGCGGGTTCTGCGTCGCGATCACCATGAAGGGGCTGGGCAGGCGGTACGTCACCCCGTCGACGCTGACTTGAGCCTCCTGCATGGATTCCAGCAGGGCCGACTGTGTCTTCGGCGACGCCCGGTTGATCTCGTCGGCGATCACGACGCTGGCGAAGACCGGGCCGGGGTTGAATTCGAACGCACCGGTTTGGGGCCGGAAGACGCTGACGCCGACGATGTCGGAGGGCAACAGGTCGGGAGTGAACTGGATGCGCGACACCGAAGCGTCGACCGCTTGGGCCAAGGCCCTGGCCAATGTCGTCTTGCCCACCCCGGGGATGTCCTCGATCAGCAGATGACCTTCGGCCAACAACGCGATCACCGCCAGCTCAATGGCCTCAGCATGGCCCTTCAAGACGGTGGAGACCGCCTGGACGATCCGGTGTGGGTTTGCGCTCAGACTGACAGGATCTCCGGTACGGGACACTGTCCTCCTCCTTCATGTCGATCGCAACAGTCCTCCCCAACCGTACCGAAGAATTCTGTGCCGTCAACAGGGCTGGAGAATCAGAACATGCTCCTTGATCGGATCACTGGGCGCGACGCCTGTTCAGCAACAGGGCACCGGCGCCGGCCAGGATCATGACCACAGCCAGGATTCCAGCGGCGTAGGAGGTCGATTCGACCTGCCCACCTGTCTGAATCACGATGACCGTCAGGATCGTCGTACATTCGGGTTCATGGCCGGTGACACAGTTCGACCAGACAGTCCGATCGGGATCACCGGGATCCGTTGCTGCGCCGATCACCGTGTTCACCAAGACATCCGCGGGATCCAGCTTGTCGTGGACGACGACCTTGTAGGTCAAGACGACTGTCTGGTCCACGTCCAACGATCCCGACCAGATCAGCGAGGTCCCCGTCAGGGATGGCAGAGACGAGGCCGTAGCAGGCGCATCCGCAGCCGGATCATCGATCATGGCCAGGGCCGACCCTTCGACGAAGTCTGCATGGGTCAACACCCCCGACAAATCATCGGTGATCACAGCCGGGTCCAGATCCACGTTGCCGGTGTTCTTGGCTGTCACGGTGTACGTCACAGTCTGACCGGCGCCCACGGCCGAACCCGATGGGGGATCCGACACCTTGAGCACCGCCATCGACGGAACACCCACCGGAAGCTCGGTGAAGCAGTCTTTCTCCTTGCCCGTGACGCAATTGCTCGGCACTTCCTTGCCCGCATTGCCGGGATCGGATGCGGAACTGGTGACGGAGTTGATCAACACATCTGTGGCCACGATGTCGTCATTGACGACGACCTGGTAGGTGATCGTCACGGTCTTGCCCGAGGCCAGCGGGCCCATCCAGGTCAGGATGTGATCCAGCAGTACGGGATCGTCGACCTCCGTACTGTCGATGGACGCCTTGGCGGAACCATCCACGTAGGTCGCATTGTCCAACACGTCCGACATGTCATCGGTTACCACGGTCGGATCAAGGTTGACGTTGCCGGTGTTGGTGGCGGTGACGGTGTATGTCACAGTCTGGCCTGCCCTCAAGACCGTTCCTGAGACCGGGTCCGACACCTTGAGCACCTGCAAGCCCGGAACACCCACCGGCAGGCGAGTGAAGCAACCGGATTCCTTGCCGGTCGTGCAATTGCTCGGCACCGACACGCTCGGATTGCCCGGATCGGTCCCGCGACCGGTCACCGCGTTGAGCAGGATATCCGTGCCCACGATGTCAGACTTGACCACGACCTTGTACGTGATCGTCACCGTCTGGCCGGAGCCCACCGCACCCGACCACTTCAACGAAGTTCCCGAGACCGTCGGGGCGCTCACAGACTGTCCACCGACCGACGCGGCTGCGGAGCCGTCCACGTAAGTCGCGTTGTCCAGCACGTCCGACATGTTGTCGCTCACGACAACAGGATTAAGACTGACATTGCCTATGTTCTTCGCTGTCACTGTGTACGTCACGGTCTGACCGGCACGAAGCACCGTGCCTGACACAGGATCCGACACCTTCTGAACTCTCAGACCCGGAACGCCGACAGGCAACCGTGTGAAACATCCCGTCTCTTGACCGGTCATGCAGTTGCTGGGCACAGTCTTGCCCGGTTGGACCGGATCGGTGGCGGAGCCGGTCACCGCATTCAGCAGAATGTCTGTGGCCACGATGTTCTGGTTGACGACCACGCGATAGGACACAGTCACCGTCTGCCCAGGCGCCAGCGGGCCAGCCCAGGTCAGCGTCGTGCCCGACACCACCGGGTCAGGCGCCGCAACACCGTCAATCGACGCCGCCGCGGATCCCGCCACATAGGAAGCGTTGTCCAGCACATCCGACAGATCGTCGGTGAGCAGAGCCGGATCGAGATTGACGGTGCCGGTGTTTGTGCCGGTCACCGTGTACGTCACCGTCTGTCCAGCGCGCAAGACTGTCCCCGACACGGGATCGGAGACCTTGGACACCTGCAACCCGGGAATCCCGACTGGCAGTCGCGAGAAACACCCGGTTTCTTGCCCCGTCGTGCAGTTGCTCGGCACGCCGACTCCAGGATTGCCCGGATCCGTCCCACGCCCAGTCACGGCGTTCAGCAAGACATCCGTGGCCACGACATCCTTGTTCACGCTGCCCTGATAGGTCAACGTCACCGTCTTGCCCATCGCCAAGGCCCCAGACCAGGTGAGCGTCGTGCCCGAGAGCACGGGGGCGCCCACAGCCTGCCCGTCAATCGACGCTGCTGCCGAGCCGTCCACAAAAGTGGCATTGTCCAGCACATCCGACATGGTGTCGGTCACCACCGCCGGGTTCAACGTCACGTTGCCGGTGTTTTTCGCTGTCACGGTGTACGTCACTTTCTGGCCAGCGCGCAGCACTGTTCCCGACGGGGGATCCGACACTTTCGACACCCGCAGCCCAGGCACGCCCACAGGCAGTCGGGCGAAGCACCCGGTTTCTGTTCCGGTCACGCAATTGCTGAGAACCGGGACACCAGGGTTGCCAGGATCCGTCCCGCGTCCCGTCACCGCGTTCAGCAGGATGTCTGTGCCGGCGACGTTCTTGTTCACCACGACCTGGTAGGTCACGGTCACCACCTTGGTCGTCGCCAGGGGGCCCGACCACGTCAGGGTCGTCCCCGACAGTACCGGTGCGCTCACGGCCTGCCCGTCGATATAGGCGGCGGCTGACCCGTCAACAAAAGCCGAATTGTCCAGCACGTCCGACATGTCATCGGTCAGTACGGCCGGATTGAGGCTCACATTGCCCATGTTCTGCGCTGTCACCGTATAGGTCACCGTCTGACCCGCGCGTAGCACCGTTCCCGAGACTGGGTCCGACAGCTTCAACACCTGCAACCCGGGCACGCCCACCAGCAGCCGGGTAAAACAGCCGGTTTCTGTCCCTGTCGTGCAGTTGCTCGGCACATTCGCCCCCGCATTACCCGGATCCGTACCCCGCCCGGTCACCGCGTTGAGCAAGACATCCGTGGCGACAACGTCCTGGTTCACCACGACCCGGTACGTTAGTGTCACCGTCTGGCCAGCCTCCAGCGAACCAGACCAGGTCAGTGTGCTCCCTGAGACCACGGGCGCCCCCACTGCGGTACCGTCGACCGACGCGGCAGCAGAGCCGTCCACATACGTGGCATTGTCCACCACATCGGACATGTCATCGGTCACCATCGTGGGATTTAATGTCACGTTGCCGGTGTTCTTGGCTGTCACCGTGTACGTCACCGTCTGGCCTGCGCGCACCATCGACCCAGAGGCCGGCGACGACACCTTCGCCACCTGCAAGCCGGGAACACCGATCGGCAGCCGTGTGAAGCACCCAGTTTCATTGCCGGTCACGCAGTTGCTCGGAACCGCCGTGTCCGGATTGCCCGGATCGGTCCCGCGCCCAGTCACCGCATTCAGCAACACATCGGTCCCCACGACATCGGGATTGACCTGCACCTGGTAGGTCAGGGTCACGGTCTTGCCCGCCGCCAACTGGCCCGACCACGTCAGAGTGGTCCCTGTCAGCGTGGGCGCCCCAACCTGAGCCCCGTCCACCGACGCAGCAGCAGAACCATCCACGTAAGCGGCATTGTCCAACACATCCGACATGTCGTCAGTCACCACAGCCGGGTTCAAAGCCACATTGCCTGTGTTCTGCGCTGTCACCGTATACGTCACCGTCTGGCCGGCGCGCAGCACTGTCCCCGACACGGGGTCCGACACCTTCGCCACCTGCAAGCCGGGAACACCGACGGGCAACCGCGAGAAGCACCCGGTTTCCCTGCCCGTGGTGCAGTTGCTCGGAACTGCCGTACCCGGATTGCCCGGATCCGTCCCCCGAGCAGTCACCGCATTCAGCAGGACATCCGCGGCCGCGACATCGGGATGAACCCGCACCTTGTACGTCAGGGTCACAGTCTTGCCCGCCGCCAACTGGCCCGACCATGTCAAAGTGGTCCCTGTCAGCGTGGGCGCCCCAACCTGAGCCCCGTCCACCGACGCAGCAGCTGATCCGTCCACAAAAGTGGCATTGTCTAGCACATCCGACATGGTGTCGGTCACCACCGCCGGGTTCAATGTTACGTTGCCAGTGTTCTTCGCTGTCACGGTGTAGGTCACCGTTTGGTCCGCGCGTACCACTGTCCCCGACACCGGGTCAGACACCTTCGCCACCTGCAAGCCGGGAACGCCCATTGGAAGCCGTGTGAAACAACCCGTCTCGGTGCCCGTCACACAATTGCTGGGAACTGTGACATCCGGATTCCCCGGATCGATCCCGGAGCCGGTCACCCCGTTGAGCAGCACATCAGTGCCGACCACATCAGGTTTCACCACCACCTTGTACGTCAAGATCACGCTCTTGCCTGTCGCCACCGGACCCGACCACGTCAACGTGGTTCCCGTGAGCACAGGAGCCGCCACCTGGGTCCCGTCAATCGTCGCAGCGGCCGATCCCGCCACATAGGTGGCATTGTCCAACACATCCGACATGTCGTCGGTCAGGACGACCGGATCCAAGTCCACGTCTCCAGAGTTGCGCCCGGTCACGGTGTACGTCACCGTCTGCCCGGCGCGCAGAACCGTCCCTGACACCGGATCGGACACCTTGGACACGGTCAGCCCAGGATTGGCTGCCCTCACCTGCAGATCGAAGGTGGCCACGGCCATGGGGTACAAAGCAAGATTGTCAATACCGACATCGTTGCCGAAACCACCGTTACCGAAGTTGCGGATGCTCAGGATCAGTTGACCCTGACCGCCGGTCATCACCACGGAGGTCCCATGAGACCACTGGGTCTGATTGTTCAAGCAACTGGCCTGGCGTGGCAGCGGCTGGGTGCTGCCGATCAGAATTCCCACATCGGACACCGAAGTCTTCACATAGGCAGCCGTCGAGACCGGCATCGTCCCGCCACCGGGATCGTCGGACAGGTTCGCCACGTAGTAGCTGAAGACGTACGTCTGATTCGGGTCGAGGCCGTTGACAGTGGTGACCATGAAGTCGTTGGGCACAGGCATCGTCGTGGACCCGTTGAAGATGGCGATCTTGCCAGACGCGGAGGACTGAGCCGAGGTGACCTGCAAGGTGTTGCCGGTGCTGCGAGTCCAGTTCTGGCAGATGGCATCGGTCGTCGGAGTCACCATGGGGTTGTCAATGCTGCGCAGATCAGCCCAATAATTGTTGTAGTGGGTATCGGGGCCGTTCAGGTTCGCGGTCGGCCACAGTGAGTAGAAGCCGTCACACGGGCCGTACTGGGCGGAGTTACAGGCGGGCGCCACCGCCGACACAGTTGGGTCTTTGTACTCGTATTGCGTGTTGCTCGCCGGCAATTTTGGTTTCGCTGTTCCGATGTAGTCGAAGGTCCCGTTGTCGAAATCCTTGACCAGGTTGACCGATGTCTTGACACGGGCGATTGTGACCCCGGGAAGTGTGCCCGTATAGCGCGCTGGAGGGACGATCGTAACCCGCCCGGCCTGGACATCCTCCTTGGGGATGGTGTAGATGATCGGGTCCTGGGAGGTCTGGGACGCCAGGGCGGAGCCGTCGTACACGCGCCAACCGGTGGGCAGTCCGTACAACGTGTAGCTGTCGAACTGGGTTCCGGACGTGTCCGTGTCCGTCACATTCACCGTGAAGACTTGGGCGTCGCTGGCTCCTGTGTTGGGCCGGACCGATGTCGGGGTGACCGACGCCGACAGCCCATCGTCACTGGGCGCGGCCTGGGCGATCGTCAACTGGCCCTGGAGACCGACGAACGTGGTCCACAACCCGAGCGCCGAGATAACGGCCACCACCGCCACCGCGCCCCGATGACGGTGAAGTGCTGGCAAGCCAGCCCTACGTTGGGTGTTCGCGAACAAACGAACCTTATTGACACCAAACATGTGAACCCTCCGACAAACATTTATGCCCCGATAATGCCCCCGCACTACCCTCCACGCACGTTAGTGTTCGATTGACCCGTCGTCAAGACCTCATGGGAGAATCCATATACTGACAAATCTGCTAGTCAATTGGGAATTCGATCTCATTTTCCACATAGGATAATTGTTAGTGGTCCGATGCCTGCGAGGTCAGCGGGACTCGGCGTTGGAAGGGGTTCTCACCGTAGTGGGAGAGCCTTGCCAGCAGTGCTCTCACCAGACAAATGTTAAAAAACAACCATAGAAAATGATGTGAATCCCGGGTGGGGAATGTGCGCAGATGACACGAGGGGCGGCCAGAAATCCCGGCCGCCCCTCGTCAGATAAGAATCTTCTATATCGCTTCCCGGTCGATGTATTCGAGGGCCGCCTCCCAGTGAGCAGTCATGGCCGCGACGTCGAAGTCGGCATGGGCATGATCGTGACTGATCTGGATCTTGGTCTGGGCCGGGGCGAGTTGCGTCAATGAAATCTCCACCCACGTTCTCGGGGAATCCTCATTCTTGTGCCACGAAAATCGCATCTCTTCACATGGATGGTACGAACGTGTGATTCCCCACGTCCCGTCCGAAGCCTTCCACGTGTCCCCTTTGTCCCCCAGAGATGCCCCGTCACCGAGCAGTTCGGCCTGGCCCGCAGCCGACAAAAGAACGGCCCACACACTTTTCGCTGGATGCTCCACCACGCGTGACACCACGGTGGTGACCGACGTTTGTGTATCCGTGACTGACTCCGTCATAATCCGACCTCTCTGATCTGCCGGGCAGATGCCCGGTCTTGGCGGGCATCCTCGCCCGATGACATAGACGATACCCTCAGCGATTGAGATTGAAAAGTGAGCAAACTGTTCTGATCGCCTTGCCGGACCACCGGGATATTACAGGTATCCTCTACAGTTGGAATGTGCGTCTTTTCCGTCTGGCCGTTGTTGCTCTTGGCACAATTCTCCTTGCTGGATGCACGGCCACCGGCCCTGACGCCAACACCACGCCCAGCCTGGACTTCTCCACGCCCGGAACCGCCGCTGACATGGTCGACACGCTCATGGCAGCCGCGGGCAGCACACGTGTGGTCAATGTCGAACTGACCCGTACCGAAGCCCGGGTGTCGGTCGTGACAGGGGTGAATGTGACCACCTACGCCTACCGCGACCAGAAGATCTCCCCTGTCGACTCGGACATCACCTACGTCGGCCAGGCCATCTTCGATCCGCGTACCTTCAACCTCGCCGATCTGGGAAGTCTGTTTTCCCAGGCGGCCACCGTCTCCGGCTCCCAGCAAGGCCAACAGCTCCAGATCGTGGACTACGACAACGGCAACATCTACATGAACGTCACCACCAACCCTGAAACTTTGCCCGTTTTCTTCACACCTGACGGAACTTTGGTACGGACCGTGGATCCCACGGCCGCCTCAGACCTCGCCACTGAACTGACCGACGTTTTGCCTGCCGCCACCACCGTGGTCCGGGTGGGTATCGCCTCGGATCTGAGCATGTACGCCGACCTCCCGGCTGGCCAGGACCAGATCATGCATGTTGTGCGCGCCCCCCGGTTCCCCGTCCGCGACCAGCTCAAAGCCGAATCCTCCCAACCCCTGCCCTTCGACTCCTCCCCCGTCACCGCGAGCGCCGTCACCACCATCCTGGTCAATGCCGCCGATCATCTCGACCGTCCCTTGTCCGCCGGCTTCGAGCTGACCATCGAACGCCGGGCGGACGACACCACCCCCACCGCCACCGTCACCATGGCGGGCAAAACCGTCCATCTGAGCCTGGCCGGCGACATCCTCCCTTCGTGACCCGGATCCACTAACCGGGACCCGTATCCCATCGTGAATCCCGCATTTCGCGATAGAATTAAAGGGTATGCCAATCAAGGAGTTCACGTGACGAGTAAGTGGACACTCTCCAGTCCTGTCCTGTCCAAGTCTCAGGCTTTCTCAGCCTCGGGCCAGCCTGCCCAACAGCAGTCATCCCCGCAGTACGTCCCCTGGGACCCGTCGGGTCAGCAGCAGTACGCTCAGCAGCAGCCGTACGCCCAGCCGACCAACGGACAACCACCGTACGGTCAACCCATCTACGGTCAGCCCACCTATGGCCAACCCATGTACGGTCAGCCGCCCAACGGCCAGCAGTACGCTCCCCCTCCCCAGGCCGGATTCCAACAGCCTCCCACGCAATCCTGGCAGGCCCCTGCGCAGCCACCGACCTCTCGGGGCGTGATGACTCTGGACGATGTCCTGACCAAGACTCTCATCACGCTGGGATCGACGATTGTCGTCGCCGTTCTGACCGGCTGGTTGACCTGGACTATGAACCTGCCCATGGGCGGAGTCTTCACCGTCGGCACCTTATGCATGCTGGCCACCGTCATCTTCGCTCTGGTGGCCGGCGCCCGGCGCAAGATCGGCCCTGTCACCGCGATCATCTTCGCCGTTCTGGAAGGCGTGTTCCTCGGGGCGTACTCCGTCATTTTTGAAGCGTCTTACCCAGGAATCGTGGTCCAAACCGTCATGGCGACCATGGTGGCTGCCGCACTGACCCTGATCGCTTTCCGTTCTGGCAAGTTCCGACTGTCCACGAAGGTGCGCAAGGTCGTCATGATCGCCATCATGGCCTATGCGGTCACCGCATTACTCAACCTGTTCCTCGCCCTTCTCGGTGTCAATCTCGGCCTCTTCCCTGGACCCTCGGGTTCAGTCAGCATCTGGGCCTGGCTCTTGGTCGCCGTCGGTGCTGTCTTGGCTGTGTTGAGCCTCCTGGATGATTTCCAGTACATCGAACAGGGCATCGCCAACCGGGCGCCCGCCAGCGAATCCTGGAGGGCCGCGTACGGTCTGACCGTCACGCTCGTCTGGTTGTACATCAACCTGCTGCGCTTGATCTCATACATCCGCCGCTAGCACCTTGGCTGCGTCTGACTTGAAAAGTTTCAGGGGTCCCGATCCATTCCGGATCGAGACCCCTGTGACGTATGGCGGGCAGGAGCCTCGCGACCGGCTCACTGCGGGTAGACTTCCACACACCAATGACAACTTCTCCTACTCCCCATCCCGATTCTTACGTGCCTGACCCCCGCCGTTGGAAGGCCCTCGCGGTCTGTTTTGTTGGCGGGTTCGTCACGATGCTCGACGTGTCCATCGTCAACGTTGCTCTTCCCTCCATCCAGTCCGCCTTGCATGCCGGAGCCACTCAGCTCCAGTTGATCGTCGCCGGGTATACTCTCGCCTTCGGCCTGGTCCTCGTTCCCTTCGGCCGCATCGGTGACGCACACGGACGCCGGCAGATGTTCATGGTCGCCATGGCCGGATTCGCGCTCATGAGCTTACTGGCGGGTCTGAGCCGCACAGACACCCAATTGGCCGTCAGCCGCCTCCTCCAGGGCGCATTCGCCGGCATGAGCAACCCCCAGGTCTCAGGCATGATCCAACAGATGTTCCGGGGCCGGGAACGTGCCAAAGCCTTCGGCTTTCTCGGGGCGACGATCGGCTTCTCCACGGCTATCGGTCCCCTCATCGGCGGGTTGATCCTCTCCGTGGCCGGAACCGAGAACGGGTGGCGCTGGATCTTCTTCATCAACGTACCCATCTGTCTGGCGGTTCTTCCCCTGGCCCGACGCCTGTTGCCACGCGCGCCGGCGCGCAAGTCCTCCACCCGGCTCGACATTGTCGGCTTGATCTTCATCGGCCTGGGCACCGCCACCTTCATGGCCCCCTTCGTCACAACCCCCGACAGTGGTTTCTTCCATTCACCCGAACGTTGGTGGTGGCTGGCCCTGGCCTTCCCCCTGGCCCCGGTGACCTTCTTCTGGGAGCGGCGCTACCAGCGAAAATACCATGCGGCCGTGCTCAACCCGGGCCTGTTGCGCGATCCCTCGTTCGTCTTCGGGGCGGCAGTGGGCAGCGCCTACTTCGCCGGATTCTCAGCGCTGATGCTGGTGATGTCCATGATGCTCCAGTCCGGTTTGCACCACAGCGCCTTGGCGACCGGACTCGTCCTGTTGCCCTATGCCGTGGCCTCGGGGGTGGCCGCCACCCAGGCCGGCCGTCTCGTCCCGCGCTTCGGACGACGCCTGGTCGTCGCCGGTTTGAGCACCGCGTTGATCGGTCTGATTCTCGTCATCGGCCTGATCCATCTCTCGCCTATCAGTTCGATTCTGCCGGTCCTGTCCGCTGCCCTCTTCCTCGCCGGTGCCGGTAACGGATTCGTGATCGCCCCCAACAATGCCCTCGCCTACCAGGACGTCCCTCCCCAGGAGGGCTCGGTCGCCGGCGCCGTGCTCCAAGTCGGCCAACGAGCAGGGTCCGCCGTGGGCGTCTCAGTCGTCCTGGCGGTCTTCCTGTCGGTCTTCACGTCGGACATCTCCCTCAGCGGCCCAGCCGTCGCCTCCCGCAACGCCGCCGGCCTGTCGCTGATCATCTCGGCGTCCTTCATCGCCATCGCTTTGATCTTCGCGGTGCTCGACATGCGCCGGCGAGCCCACTGACCACGAGAGCCTGGTTTTCTGCTCGTACGGTTTGACATAGACTTGGCCCCATGACCCATGATCCGGAAGCCGCGTGGCCGCTGACTCCTTCAGAACCAGGATATTTTCCCGGTGTGAATCCTGCGCCGACCCCGCCCAGCAACGTGATGCGGCATGTCGGAACACCTTCCCCTGTGCCCAATGCCAGGCCGGAGAAGTCAACCCCGTACGGTATACGAATCGCCTATCTGGCCATCATCTTGGGTGTCTCCATTCCACTGACGGCGATAGCGCTCAGTGAAACGGGCCTGATCGGCTTGGTCGTCGTCTGGATCGGGATCATCACCGTCGCATCAATCGCCTTCGGCTCTTTCGGGCGCCGGTCCTAGGAGCGTGCTGAAATACGCTGTTCCGAGCGAGGACGTGCTGGACGGGCGAAGATTCGAACCCCACATCTTGTACACGTACTGGACGTACATCGCAAGATGTGGGGTCCGAAGATTTGCTCGCCCGGTGCGCCGCAGCCGGGACATGGTATTTCAGCACGCTCCCAGGCCTGAATGCACCGATCGGTTGCGTCGCGAGCGACACTGTGGGGGTGCGATGGGTCGGCGGGTGGCGTGAGGGCAGACTGGACGTCTGTTGAGCGACGCCCGACGAGCCAGCGTGCCGCCACAGCGTCGCGGAGCAGCAATGGATCGGTGGATTCGGGCCAAGTCCTCCGGGAGATTCCTACAGTTCGTAGTCATCCATGGGTAGAACTGAACCGCCGGTGAACCCGGTGTCATAGGCATAGGTGTCGAAGGACATCGAGTACGCCTTGGCCTTCGCCTCCGATGTCGGTTCGACACGGATGTTCCGGTACCTGTCCAGGCCGGTTCCAGCGGGAATCAGCTTGCCGAGGATGACGTTTTCCTTCAAGCCCACCAGCGTGTCGGACTTCCCCTGGATGGCGGCGTCGGTCAAAACCTTCGTCGTCTCCTGGAAGGAAGCGGCCGACAACCACGATTCGGTGGCCAGCGAGGCCTTGGTGATCCCCATCAGGACCGGACGGCCCTGGGCCGGGGATCCCGACTCCGAGAGCACTCGGCGGTTCTCCACCTCGAAGGTGGAGCGGTCGATCAACTCGCCAGGAAGGAAGACCGTGTCCCCCGATTCGATGACGGTGATCCGGCGCAGCATCTGGCGGATGATGATCTCGATGTGCTTGTCGTGGATGGGGGCGCCCTGCGTGCGGTACACCCGCTGAACCTCGTCGACCAGGTGTTCCTGAGCGGCGCGAACCCCGCGTACCCTCAAGACATCTTGGGGATCGATGGTTCCGGCTGTCAGTTGCTGGCCGGCTTCGACGTGCATGCTGTCTTGGATGTTGTGAAGCTGGCCGAACTGGTCTTCCCATTCCAGGCGCACACGGCGCGGGACGGGATAGACGAGGTCTTCTTCCCCGTCGTCGCGGACCAGGACGATCTTGCGCGTGCGCTCAGAATCGTCGAAGTGCAAGGTACCAGCGGCTCCCGCGATCGGCGCCTTGCCTTTCGGGGTACGAGCCTCGAAGAGTTCGACCACGCGGGGAAGACCCTGTGTGATGTCGTCCCCGGCCACACCACCGGTGTGGAAGGTACGCATCGTCAACTGGGTTCCGGGTTCGCCGATGGATTGCGCGGCGATGATTCCGACCGCTTCGCCCACGTCGACGATCTTGCCGGTCGCCAGGGAACGCCCGTAGCATTTCGCACAGGTCCCCGAGGACGCCTCACAGGTGAGCACCGAGCGTACCTTGACCTCCGTGACGCCGGCCTCGATCATTCCGGCTGTCTCCGCGTCGCCGATGTCCGAACCTGCGGGCAAGACAACCTCGCCCTTGTCGTTGATGGCGTCTTCCGCCAAGACACGCGCGTAGACAGACGCCTCGATGTTGGCCACCGGGATCCAGTGTCCGTCCTTGGCGACGGCGATGGTCTTCACCATCCCGCGCTCGGTGCCACAGTCCTCCTCGCGGATGATGACATCCTGAGAGACATCGACCAGACGCCTGGTCAGATAGCCGGAGTCAGCAGTACGAAGGGCGGTGTCAGCCTGGCCTTTACGGCCACCGTGGGTGGAGATGAAGTACTCGACCACGGACAAGCCTTCGCGGAAGTTGGACTTGATCGGCCGGGCAATGATCTCGCCCTTGGGGTTGGCCACCAGGCCGCGCATGGCCGCGATCTGGCGCATCTGGGTCATGTTGCCTCGGGCCCCGGAGTGAACCATCATGTAAATCGGATTGTCCTTGGTGAAGTTGGCCTCCATGGCGGCGGTCAACTCGGCGGTGGCATCGGTCCAGATTTGGATCAGCTCCTGGCGGCGCTCGTCCTCGGTCACAGCCCCGCGCTCGTAGAGACGGTCG
>WREX01000019.1 GCA_009779115.1 Propionibacteriaceae bacterium | reverse complement strand
GCACATCGCCGTCATGGGCCGCTGGTCAACCCCGCGTGAAGCCGCCTCCCTGACCCTGTCCCAAGCCCTGTCGATGACGGTGGTCTTCATCCTTTTCGCCCTGCCCGGCGGGATCCAGATGCCCACGACAACAGTCGACTGGATTTGGATGGTCTACCTGGCGGTCCTCTGCAGCGCGGCGGCCCTCCTGATCCAAACCTGGGCCCAAGCCCACATGGACGCCAGCAAGGCAGCCGTCATCATGTGTTCGGAACCCTTGTGGGCGACCTTCTTCGCCATCCTTTTCGGCGGCGAACGCCCCAGCTGGCTGTTCGCCATCGGCGCCTGCGCCATCCTGGGGGCCATGTACCTGGTGATCAAGCCCCCACGACCAACATCAAAAGATCTGGTCTGACGGCACGACCTGTGCGCCGTCGGGCACACTCCCATCTTTTTTGTTTTTAGGGTTGTTTTTGTGTGTTGTCTAGGTATTTTGGTTAGTTGTGTGGTGTAGTGAGTGGGTGGGTTTTCATGGTGGTGGTCAGTGTGGTGGCCCAGGCACGGATTTGGTCGATGGTGGCCCAGGTTTGGTCGAGTGCCACACCGGTGGCGTGGTCGATGGGTTCCCATCCGGGGCGTTGCAACTGGACCTGACCACCTTAAAAGCGCTACAGAACGACGTCAGCAATCGGTGGATTCGGGCCTAGCCCGGATTGAGGCCTAGCCCGGATGCACCGATTCATGGCTGCTGCGCGACCCTGTGGAGGCACGCTGGCTCGTCGGGCGTCGCTCAACAGACATCCAGTCTGCCCTCACGCCACCCGCCGACCCATCGCACCCCCACAGTGTCGCTCGCGACGCCAGCAATCGGTGCATCCAGGCTTGGTCACCGGTCATTCTCACACTTGTCAACCATCTTGACAACAATATTGTTGACGATCTAGAGTCACAGGTGGAACCCTTTCTTCCAGAATCAGGCAGATGACCCCTGGATACGTTGTCTAGTGTCGCTACCACCCATCGGAAGGTGCGCGGCAGTGCTGGCAACGTTTCTCAGGACTGTTGCGACGGTAGTTTAACGCTTCTTTCGAAAGGTTGGTTGCGCACATGATCATCGATGTTCACGGGCACTACACGACGGCACCGCCTGCCTTGGAGCAATGGCGTCAACGACAGATCCGTTCGCTGACGGACGCAACCGTCTGGGCCGATCCTCAAGACCTTTCGATCAGCGACGACGACCTGTGCGAGACAATCGAAAAGAACCAACTGGCGTTCATGAACGAGCGTGGCGTGGACTGGCAGATTTTCTCACCTCGGGCCAGTCACATGGCGCATCATATCGGCGACTTCCAGACGTCCAGCACCTGGGCGTCCATCTGTAACGAGCTGTGCTACCGGATAACACAACTGTTTCCGGATCGGTTCATGGCTGCCGCGATGCTGCCGCAATCGCCGGGTGTCGACCCGAAGACATGCCTGCCCGAGATCGACAAATGCGTCAACGAATATGGCATGGTGGCGATTAACCTGAACCCCGACCCATCGGGCGGGTCGTTCAACGCACCACCGCTGACCGACAAGTCCTGGTACCCGATCTACGAGAAGATGGCCGAATACGACATTCCCGCGATGATCCACGTCAGCACGGCGTGCAACCCAGCCTTTCACACCACCGGGTCGTACTACATCAGCGCGGACACCACTGCATTCATGCAATTCCTGACGGGCGATCTGTTCAAAGATTTCCCAACGATCAAGTTCATCATTCCCCACGGCGGCGGAGCGGTGCCGTTCCACTATGGACGGTACAGGGGTTTGGCGCAGGAGTTGAAGAAGCCCCCGCTTCCGGAGCATCTGTTCGGAAATGTTTTCTTCGACACCTGCGTCTATCACCAGCCTGGCGTCAACTTGCTGACCGACGTTATACCTGTTGAAAACGTGCTGTTCGCCTCAGAGATGATTGGCGCAGTCAAGGGCATCGACCCTGAAACGGGGCACTATTACGACGACACCAAGCGTTACGTTGTGGCCGCTCCGATTTCGGACGACGACAAAGACCAAATCTTTGAGCACAACGCCCGTAAGGTTTATCCGCGCATCAATGCGATCATTGACAAAAAAGAAGCCAGGTGAATGTCATGCAATCGGCAGAAACAGAAATTGGCGTTGTTCACACCAAGGTGGGTCGGGCCAGCGACTCGCAAGTTGCAGCGTTGACAGGGTACGGCGTTGCGACCGTCCATGAGGTGATCGGGCGCCGTGGCCTCATGGAACCATACATGCGCCCGGTGTACCGAGGCTCACAAGTGTGCGGCAATGCTGTGACCGTGTTGCTTCAACCAGGGGATAACTGGATGATGCATGTGGTCGCCGAACTCATCCAGGAAGGCGATGTTGTCGTCGCGGGCATCACCTCGGATTGCCCGGGTGGCTATTTCGGTGACCTGCTGGCCACATCATTCAAATCACGCGGCGCGAAGGGCCTCGTCATCGATGCCGGTGTGCGCGACACTGCGCAGTACGAAGCGATGGGCTTCCCGGTCTGGAGTAAATATATCTGTGCACAGGGCACAGTGAAAGACACGGTGGGCTCGGTCAACGTGCCAGTCATGTGCGCCGGCCAACTGGTCCGTCCAGGCGACATCGTGGTGGCTGACGACGACGGGGTCATCGTCGTCCCCAACGAACTGGCTGCAAGTGCCGCACGAGGGGCGCTAGCCAGGGAGAATTCCGAGACCGACAAACGAGCCAAATTCGCCAAGGGTGAGCTTGGCTTGGACATGTATTCAATGCGCGACGGCCTGAAGACTGCCGGATTGCGGTATGTGGACTGAAGCGGGGACGAGATGTTCATGAAGACGGAAGGCTGGCTAGATTGGTGCGCCGACCCGACACCGCCGGAATTCAAGCTGCCAGCCGGTGCCGTGGACGCGCATTGCCACGTCTTCGGGCCAGGCGACGAATTCCCCTACGCGCCCGAGCGAAAGTACACGCCATGCGACGCCTCGAAGCAGCAACTGTTCGCGCTGCGAGATTTCCTTGGATTTGACAAGAACGTCATCGTCCAGGCCACCTGCCATGGGGCGGACAACTCGGCGATGGTGGATGCGATGCGGGCTTCGAATGGACGGGCCAAGGGCGTGGCGACCGTGAGGCCCGACGTCACCGACGCACAATTGCAGGACCTCGATGAGGCTGGCGTGCGCGGTGTGCGGTTCAATTTCGTCAAGCGCCTCGTGGATAAGTCACCGAAGGACGACCTGATGGTGGTCGCCAACCGAATTGCCAAATTGGGTTGGCACATCGTGCTGTATTTCGAAGCGCAGGACATCGACGAAATCACTGCGCTCATCCAGGAACTACCGACTACTGTCGTCATCGACCATATGGGCAGGCCCGACGTGACAAAACCGGTGGACGGTCCGGACTTCACCAAGTTCATCACATTAATGGAGAACAATGAGAAGGTTTGGGTGAAGGCAACCGGGGCTGAACGGCTGACCGTCACCGGACCCGCCGCACTGAATGGCGAGCACCACCCGTATCGTGATGTCGTACCATTCGCCAAGGCTCTAGTCGAGCGTTTCCCCGACCGCGTGCTGTGGGGCACGGATTGGCCACACCCCAACCTGACGGATCACATCCCAGACGATGGGCTTTTATTGAACGTCATCCCAGAAATCGCCACCACCTTGGACTTGCAAATCAAGATGCTGGTCGACAACCCGATGCGGCTCTACTGGGGCTGACCGACGGATGCAATCAAAGAAAAGGACAAATTGGCAATGGACAAGATTAAAGTTGCGTTAGTTGGACTCGGCGCCTTCGGGAGGAAACACCTGGACGCCGTCGACAAGATTGACTATGCCGATGTGACCGCCTTGGTCGTACGCAATGCGGACACGGTGAAAGATTTGGCTGCTGAACACGGCGTCCCAGCAGTGTATGACAATCTGGACGCTGCGCTGGCGTCCAAGGACATTGACGCCTGCATCATCAGCAGCCCGACCGGAATTCACGCCGCTCAGGCTATTGCCTGTATGCGGGCCGGAAAGCACGTTGAGGTGGAAATCCCGATCTGTGATGTCCTGTCCGACGGCGAGGCGATCGCTGCTGTGCAGCAGAAAACAGGCCTCATCGCGATGGGCGGGCACACACGGCGGTTCAATCCGCCGCACCAGTTCATCCACAGCCAAGTCACCAGTGGTGAGCTGAATGTGTTGCAGATGGATGTGCAAACATACTTCTTCCGCCGCACGAACATCAACGCCATGGGGCAGCCGCGTAGTTGGACGGACAGCCTGCTGTGGCATCACTCGGCCCATACCATCGATTTGTTCACCTACCAGACGATGGGCGAGGTCGTCCAAGCCAGCGCCATCCAAGGCCCGATTAGCGAAACGCTCGGGATACCGCTTGATATGAGCATTCAGTTGCGGTCGTCTTCGGGTGCGATCTGCACGTTGTCCCTGTCATTCAACAATGACGGGCCGATCGGCACGCACTTCCGCTATATCGGAGACAACGGAACCTTTGTCATGCATTATGACGACATGGTGGACGGCCACGACAATAAGATCGATCTGACAGGCATGTTTGAGTCGAGTAACGGCATCGAGTTGCAGGATCGTGAATTTCTGAGCGCTATCGTGGAAAACCGCGAACCCAATGCCAGCATTCAGCAGGTGATGCCCTGTTATCGCACGATTGACACACTACAAAAACAGTTGGCACAGCAGAGCTAACCACCACAACAACAGGAGATGCCGCAATGAGGTGCTGGTTGGCAAAGTCATACGAGGGCTGCACGATCAGGTGCTGCCGGCCAGTAAATGCGGTCTGACGATCACCGAGGCCGATGGCACGATGACCCGTGGCATCGACTCCAGCCCGGAAAGAGCTCGAATCACACATCAACAAATAGAAAGGATAGGCAGGATGACGGCATACACGGACACCATTTTTTACGGCCCGGATTCAACCCGGGGATACCCGCTTAACAAAATGTGTTTCACATTCAACGACAAAGCCGCCCGTGAAGAATTCATCGCCGATGAGGCTGCCTACTGCAAGAAGTTCGGTCTGAACCAAGCTCAAACCGAAGCGATTGCGGCACGCGATATTCTCAAAATGTTAGCTGAGGGCGGCAACGCCTATTACCTTGCCAAGCTGGCCAGCGGTGTGCTTGGTCTGGACATGCAAGACATCGGCGCCCTGCAGACGGGCGTCAGCAAAGAAGAATTCATGGCTAAGCTCGTCGCAGCCGGAAAGGACTGAAAATGGCCAGCATCGTTGGAACACTGTGCACGACGCATGTGCCGGCAATCGGCAACGCGATTCGCAACAAGAAGCACGACGACCCATATTGGAAGCCGTTCTTTGACGGGTTCACTTTTGTCCATGACTGGGTCGCTCAGGTGCAACCCACAGTTGCGGTCGTCTTCTACAATGACCATGGCCTCGGCTTTTGGCTCGACGCCCTGCCAACATTCGCAATCGGCTGTGCAGAAACGTACACGTCGAAAGACGAAGGCTGGGGCATCCCGACGTTCACCGATTTCGAGGGCGACACCGACCTGTCGTGGCATATCGCCGATGCCCTCAAGCGGGCAGACTTCGATATTGTCACCTGCCAGCAGCTTTACTTCGACCACGCTTTGTCAATCCCGATGGAATTGACCTGGCCGGGCGTTCAGCGTCCGATCAAAATCGTCCCCATCGAAATCAACACTGTGCTGTTCCCGACACCGTCGGCGGCCCGGTGCTTGGCGCTGGGTCGTGCCGTGGGCAAGGCACTCCAGACCTACGGCAAGGATGAGCGTGTGCTGGTGTTTGGCACCGGCGGTCTGTCCCACCAACTCGAAGGCGAGCGGGCCGGTTTCATCAACAAGAAATTCGACCTGGAATTCGTCAATAGCCTGCCGACAAACCCCGAATGGGTAACGCAATACACCCCCGAGGAGATTGCCGAAAACACTGGCTCGCAAGGCGTTGAGTTGATCAACTGGCTTGCTGCCCGTGGCACAATCGCAGGTGATGCGAAGACTCTGCATGTGAACTACCACATTCCGATCTCCGACACTGCCGCGTGCACGATGGTGCAGGTGGCTGCATAGTCGTTGAGGAGGCACTCATGGGTAGTGATCGGTTGCCCCGGCGGCCGGCGGGTACCCATCGCAGTTCTTAGGTGAAAGAAGAGGAAAAGATAATGGTGCAAATCGGTATTCCCTGCTGTTTGATGCGCGGTGGCACATCCAAGGGCCCGTTCTTTCTGGAATCGGATTTGCCGACCGACGTGGCGACCCGCGACAAGGTGCTGCTGGCGGTGATGGGGTCTCCCGACCCCCGCCAAATTGACGGAGTCGGCGGGGCCCACCCGTTGACAAGCAAGGTTGGCATTATCCGGGCTGGCACTCAGGCCGGGGTGGATCTGGAGTTTTTATTCGCCCAATTGCAACCGGACAGCGATGTGGTCGACACCACGCCCAACTGCGGCAACATGCTTGCCGCGGCAGTGCCATGTGCCATTGAAACCGGGCTGTTGAAGGCCAGTGACGGGCGTGCGACATTTCGGGTACTGACACGCAACACGGGAGTTCTCAGTGATATCACAGTCACGGTGGCAAGCGGCCACATGGTGTACGAAGGGGAGAGCCGAATTGACGGGGCCCCGGGAACCGCGTCGCCGGTCACTATCAATTTCTTGGACACCGCTGGGTCGGTTTGCGGGTCGCTGTTGCCGACCGGGCATGTCAAAGACGTTGTTGACGGCGTCGAGGTCACCTGCATTGACAACGGTATGCCGGTGGTCGTGATGCGGGCGTCGGATCTTGACCGTACGGGCTATGAAAGCGTCGGCGCCTTGAATTCGGACACCCAACTGAAAGATCGCATCGAGTCAATCCGTTTGAAGGCAGCAGTCATGATGGGCTTGGGGGACGTCACCTCCAAGAACTTCCCGAAGATGTGCCTGGTCGCGCCGCCACAACATGGCGGCTGTGTGTCGACGCGGTGCTTCATTCCCCATGTGTGCCACGACGCTGTCGGAGTACTCGCAGCCGTCACCATCGCGTCCGCCTGCATCATGAAGAACAGCGTTTGCGACGGTGTCGCAGTCATACCGGGCGGGCAGCAGATGTCACTGTCCGTCGAACACCCCAGTGGCCAATTCACAATCGACACAAGTCTTGACCCTCACGACCCGCAGAAAATTGAGCAAGCGGCGCTGCTGCGCACCGCCCGTCTCTTGATGAAGGGACAAGCAATGGTGCCGGAGTCGGTCTTTAACATCACCGAGAGCTGAGACCGCTAGTGCGATTCATGAAGGAGACGATGCGCGCCTTGACGGTGCCGATGAGACCATGACAGATAGCCACACGCACTTGACCGGTGCCAAGGGAAGACGCCACGTCAGTGACCAGATCAAGAAGGCACTTCAGCACGGCGAACTCGCGCCAGGGCAGCGCCTGGTCGAACAAGACCTGGCTGACACCTACAACGCCTCGCGCAGCGCCGTTCGGGACGCGCTGGTCGACCTTTCGGCCGAAGACATCATCGTGCTCGTACCCCAACGCGGAGCCAGGGTGCGTGTCATATCGGTCGAAGAGGCCGTTCAGTCCACCGAGTGCCGTTCCGCGTTGGAACGTCTGTGCGCTCGTAAGGCGGCACTGCTGGCTTCCGACAAGCAGTTGGACGAATTGCGCGACATCGGCCAGAAGATGACTGCGGCAGTCGAAGCCGGAGAATTTGACACCTATTCGACGCTTAACCGGTACTTGCATACTTGGATAGTTGACGCCAGCGGTCAGAAGGTTGCCAAGCGTCAACTCGACCGGCTGAGCAACCAACTGGTGCGATACCAATTCCGCCTGGCGCTCAGACCTGGACGCTCAGCCGAGTCGCTGGTGCAGCATCGAGATATCATCAATGCCGTCTGTGCCCACGATCCTGAAGCGGCCGATGCCGCCATCGCCAGACACCTCGACTCGGTCATCGAACAGCTCAAGGCCACACCAGCGGGTAACGACCGGCGATTCTGAACAACCAAACGTGGGTACGACTAGGAGCGTTGTACCCACGGATAACCGCCGTTCAGGAAGTCATGGCGTCGCGGTCAAGCCCGAAGACACTGACCGGAATGTCTTCGAAGAACATCTTTTTCTCGGCGAGCGTCCAATCCAGTTGATCCTGCATCCGGACTTCGTCTGGGGCGTATTCGTAGGGGTAATCCATGGCGTACATGACCCGGTCCGCCCCGACGACTTTCCGTACATAATCAATGGTCGGACCCCACGGCATTCCACTGCTGGTGTACCAGAAATTGCGCTTCAGATAGTCACTCGGTGTCAATTCCAGTGGCTTGATCGCCTCATACCGCTTGGAAACGACCTGGCCCTTGTGCATATAGTCGAAACGGTAAAGCCAGAAGGGCAACGCCTCACCCATGTGACCCAGGACGATACGCAGCTTGGGGAAACGGTCCAGCACACCGGAGGTGACAATCTTCAACGCATGCATCGATGTTTCAATTGCGAAACCGAAAATGGCCCCGTCGAGGCCGGATTCCAGCAGCGTCGAGATCATGGAGTCATTGGGGGTTTGTGGGTGCAAATAGATCGGGACATCGCACGCCTCAATGGCTTCCAGGATCGGCCAGAAAGCAGTGTCTGACAAATATCTTCCCCGGATGTGTGAATTGCACACCACGCCCTTGAGGCCGAGTTGGTTGATCGCCCGGTCGAGTTCTTTCACGGCGCTGTCAGGCTCCTCGAAGCCCAGTGTCGCCAGGCCGGAGAACCGGGCCGGGTTCGCGGCGCAGGCTTCAGCCAGACGGTCGTTCGCGATGGTCGCGACCTGAGTGCCGAGGGCCGGCTCCAACGAGTTCGTCCCCGGCGACGTCAGCGACAAAACCGCGTGATCAACGCCGGCGGCATCCATATCGGCCAGGCGCAACTCACCGGTGTCGGCCAGACGGGACACCACGAACTTGGCCCGGTCGGACTGTGACGTCAAATAATGGCCGATCAGGCTGTGAAAACCAGGTCCGCCTTCGCCACGCTCAAGCATCCCGCGGTAGACGGCGACAACCTCTTGCGGCCACCACGCCTCCTCGGTTGCAACGCGCAGATACCCCTGCCCGCCAGACGTTTCAAGCTTGGTTGGTTGCGGTGTGTATTGAGTCATGTCACATGTCCTCTGATTCATAGGTGATGGCTGTGTCATCGTCCGGGTCTGGATCAGGCAAGGCCACGACGCGGTCTGCCAGCAGCTTGAGGGTGATCGTGGACCCTGCCGTCAACTGGCTGCGGTCAACACGAACCATTTCGTCCTCGTCCAATGTTGCCCGTAAGGTCTTGCCCTGGGCTTCAAGCAACAACAACAAGTCGCGGCCACGGTAGGTCGCATGCGTGATGAGCCCGTCAATCGGGGTGAACTGCTCGTCCGGCATCGTGTCGAAGCGCAAGTGCGCCGACCTGAACGCCACCGTGACGGAGTCACCAGCCTTCTTCCCAGTCTTGCCCTGCAAGGTGATCTTCAAATCCGAATCGTTCAATTGCACGGTGTAGGAATCGGCGTCAACCCCCACCACTGTCGCGTCCATGATGTTCTGGTAACCCAGAAAATCCGCGACGAAATGGGAATTGGGTTGACGGTACAACTCCTCGGACGTGCCGATCTGCAAGATCTTGCCCTGGTCCATCACGACGATCCGATCAGACAGTGCCAGAGCCTCTTGCTGATCATGGGTGACGTACACGGTGGTGGATCCGAGCGACTCGTGGGCCGCCCGGATCTGTTCCTGCATGGTGTGCCGCAGTTTGGCGTCAAGGTTCGACAGCGGTTCGTCGAAGAAAATCAACGAAGGACGTCCCACCATGGCGCGAGCCAAGGCGACTCGCTGCTGCTGCCCGCCAGACAGTTGCGATGCGGGTTGCTGAGCCCGCTCGCGAAGGTTCACCAGCGCGAGGGACGCAGCCACACGCTCCTTGATCTCCGACTTGCGCACTTTAGCCATCTTGAGCGGGTAGGCCACGTTGGCGAACACCGTCATGTGCGGCCACAGGGCGTAGTTCTGAAACACCATGGAAATGTCCCGCTTTTCCGGGGGAACGAAAATGTTGTGTGCGGGATCGACCACAACCTGATCGCCGAAGGAAATTGACCCGGCCGTTGGTGCCTCCAAACCGGCGAGGCATCGTAGCGTTGTTGTCTTACCGCAGCCGCTGGGACCCAGCAGGGTCACGAACTCGCCTTCCCCAATGGTCAGGTCAATTCCCCTCACGGCGAAGGTTCCGTCGGAATAGCGCTTCTCCAAACCGTTGATCGTCACCGGTTTCATGCAGCCCACCCCCTTGCAATGACACCCGGATCGCCGGCCAAGATGGAGCCGTGAAGACCGGTGATGTCTGTGACTGGTCGTACCATTCTTGGATTCTCCCTTGCTTGTGTTGTGTCAGCCAGAACCGGGCAGTTTGTCAGAGCCTGTAAAGTGAACGTGCGTTGTCTTCAAGTATGGCCTTGCGCTCGTCGTCGCTCAGCCAATCGATATCGTTGATGAGCAGGTGGATATCGTCGATCCAGTGTCCTGTCTGAGGGTTCATGTTCGACCCTGTACCCGGCTTCTCGCTACCGTAGAGACAACGGTCCGCACCGACAGTCTTAATGAGGAGTTCGATCGAATCCTGGGTGTACAAGCACGTGTCGTAATACAGCTTGCGCATCTGATCTTCGAAGGTCGTGCCATTGCGGAAAGCACCCGGGTAGAAACGTCCCTTCTGATACGGGACAGCACCGCCGCCATGGGAGACGACGATCTTCAGATCGGGGAAATCGTTGAAGACTTTCGATTGGATCAAAGCCAATACGGCCAGGGTTTCTTCTTGGATGAAGTGGACGGAATAGCTTTCCCGTGCCGGCGGACGGCAACCCGCCGAGTGGATCAGCGCCGGCACGTCCAACTCGCACAGTGCCTCCCACACCGGGTACCAGAACTTGTCGTCCAGCGGCGGCGGGGTCTTCACACCTTCGTACGGATCGGTATCGAGCAGGGCGCCGACGAAACCAAACTCGGTCACACAACGCCGCAGCTCATCCATCCATTGTTTCGGATTGAGATCCATGGACTGCGGCAGGCCCGCGACTCCACGGAATCGATCAGGCTCGACGCGGCAGACAGCGGCAATCGTGTTATTCGTCTCTTCAGTGAACCACTGGACGATCTTGGCCGGTTGCTCGGAGTGCATTGCTTGGTACGGGCGAGGTGAGATCAACTGAAGATCGATGCCGGCTTCGTTGAGATGTGTCATGTGCGACACATTTCCGAAGCTCTTGGCCGGCGCATTGAGCGCCTCCCGAATCTCGTCATCGGTGAAGGTGACCCCACCGCGCCCATGGGCCCCGCGATGGGATAATAGCCCAGCTTTATATGCATAGAGCTCGGTTGGTGCTGACACATGTCCGTGTATATCAATTATCGTCATTGCGGTGTCTTTCTTTCTTGGTGAATTATCTTTGGTTACTGCCAGGCGGCCTTGACTTTATCCAGGTTCGTTGCCGACACGGATGCGATGTCAGCCAGCGGAATCGGATTGAGAAGGTTGATCTTGTCAATCGAAGGGAGGCCATTCGGGCCAGGCTCGCCGGCCACCAACGGATAAAGACCGATACCGGCGATACCCTGCTGGCCTTCGGGGGTGAACGACCAGTTCATCAGCAACTTGGCGGCATTCGGGTGTGGTGCGTGCGCCATCAGGCCCAAGTAATGCGGGGAGACCTGCGCACCGTCGTCCGGCAACACCCAGTCAATTGGTCCACCGTTAGCCTTATCCGTCAAGAAGAAGTCGAGCGGATAAATCGGCTCGATCGCGAACTGGCCCGTCATCACAGTGGCGTCAGCGGCTTGGCCTTGTGCGTTGATGGTGATGTTCTGGGCATACATTTTCGAAATGAAATCCATACCGAGACGACCGTCTTGGATCATCTTGTTGAAGGTGCCGAACGTCGGACCGAACTTGGTCGGGTCGTCCATCGTCATCTTGTCTTTGAACGCCGGGTTCAACAGGTCGGTCCAACTCTTGGGGACATCGGCTCCCTGAACAAGATTGGTGTTGTACGAAATACCTGACACCGAACCGGATGCTGCCCACAGCGTACCTGTCGGCTCAGACCAGATGGCATCGAGGTTGGTCGCTGTGAACGGGGTGTAGGGCTGATACAAACCGTCGGCCAACTGTGGTGCGACAGAGGTGTCGCCGCCCTGGACGAGGTCGGTCTGATACTGACCAGAGGCTACCTCGTTGCGAATCTTCGAATCGAAAGTCGGACCAGAAGCCTGCGTGCCAACTACCTTGATCTTCGGGTAGCGCGCCGAGAAAGTAGCATAGTATGCTGCGCGACTCGGCTCGGATGGGCCGACAACGTAAACCGTCGTCTCGCCATCGGCGACTGCCGCCTGGTACAACGCGTCCAACTGATCCGCATTCGACTGGCCACCGAGAGCGGCTACATCGTCGGTCGAGGTGGTTGCGGGAGGCTGAGAGCCAGTCGTATCGGTTGACTGGCCTCCACACCCAGTGAGTAGGCCAGTTGCCGTCAGGCAGACAGTAGCGGCCACTATGACATTCCGTAGTGAAGACTTCATTAACAAACCTTCCTTTCCATTTTTCTGTTTATCTCGGTTTGGTACGAGACGGGTTTCCCGGTCATGCCGCTAGCTTGATTGAACTATTGCTGTTTTTGCGACAGGCTCTGTGTTCTGCGAATCCGCAGTATCGATGGCCATGAGCTTGGCCTGTTGTTGAACACTCCGACGTTTCATGACTCTTGTCGTCACCGCGGCGATCACTCTAGCCAGGACTAAACCAATGCCCAGCAGCAGCAACTCGATGACGAACAATGCTGAGGCCTGGGTGACCTGACCCTGTGTATACAGGTTGTAGACGAGCAGCGGAACGGTCTGGCTGGTCGGGGTTGACAACAAGATCGGAATAGTCAGGTTGCCGGACAATAAGATGGCCACCAGGAACCATCCGGACAAGAAACTTGGGGCGATCAGCGGCAGAACGACTGTTCCCATCATCCGCATACCAGACGCACCGCTGACACGCGCCGACTCTTCCAGGTCGCGGGCCAATTGGCCGATTGCTGGCTGTACCGCCCGCATCGCCATCGGTGCAGCCGTGACAACCAACGCTAACATGACGATCCAGACTGTTCCGTAGAGGTTCTTCAGACCTGGTATGGAGATGTACTCCCAAGCGATGGCTAAGGCGAGAATGATGCCCGGAACAGCGAAGGGTAGCCAGCCCATCAGATCTAAAGCTTTGCGCCAACCGGACTGGCTGCGGGCCACTGCATAGGTAACCAGCACGGCCACCACCATCGCGATGAAGCCACCGATAACAGCGGTCAGCAGCGTGTTCAACAGTGCCTGCACCGCGTCGGCGTTGGCGAAGAGTCTGTGGTAGTTGATGAAGCTGAGCGGCCCTTTGCTGCCGAAGAAGGACTGCAGGCTCCCCAGCAGCAACTGGAACATCGGCAAGATGACGGCCAGCAGCACGTAGACGACGATCAGAGCGGTACCGGCATAGCGCCACTTGCCGATATTCCACGGGTCGGTACGGTGGGTCTTGCCTGTCACAGTGGTGAAGCTGCGCTTGCCCAGAATCCGCCACTGCACCAGCACCAAGATGATGACGATGACGACCAGCAGCATCGACAGTGCGCCGGCGCCGCCGTAATCAGCGGGCGTCTGCTGATCGATCATGTCGTATATGCGTGTCGAGAACACCTTGATCCTGGCAGGTGTGCCGAGGATCAGCGGAACATCGAAGAACTCGAAGCCAACGACGATGCTGAGGATCGTCGCCCCGATGATCGCCGGTGCCAAGACCATCAAGTCGACGCGGAACAGCGTCGTCAACCGGCTAGCCCCAGAGATCTGCGACGCCTCCTCCAAACTGCGATCCATCGAGCCAAACGGCCCGATCAGCAGGATGTATGAGAAGGCGACGCCCTTGAGCGCCGAAACGACAATCAGGCCAGCCCAACTGTTCGCGTTGAACAGCACAAATGAGTGCAGGTGGAAGATGCTGCGGAAGGTGGTGTTCAACAACCCGACATCTTTTTGGCCGAGCATGCCCCAACTGATGCCATAGAACAAGGGCGGCAGCACCACAACGGCCCCCATCATCGGTGTCACAATGGCGCGCAGAGGGGTGGTTGTACGGGCCACCAAGAACGCCAGGATGACCCCGATCACCACTGCGATGATCGTCACTGACAAGCTCAGAACGATCGAGTTTCGGAAGTCGACCCATGTCTCAGCGGTGGAATAGGCCCGTGTGAAGGCACCGAACGACCAGTTTGCCGCTTGCCCCGGGCTGGCATTGCGGAAGGCCCCCCAGACCAACATGACAATCGGCATGGCGAACAGGAAGAAACTCACGAGCAGCAACGGGAGCAGCGACAGACCCGTGCTGAACGGACCTGTATGCGGCTGCCGCCGCAGTTTCACCTCACCCACAACCGTGCCTCTCTGCTAGGAATCAACCCCTCCATGAACTGGCAACTCCCCTTGTCGAATACGCCGATATTGCCGATACTTGTCTAGTACTCATCTAGCTGTAGGCGTATTAGTATAAGGAATTGTCTGAAAACCACAAGTGGCAATCTGTATCTGGACTATCACTGGTGATACCCGCCTTTGCGACCACATAAACGATCCGTTTTGCCGCTCAGGCGTTCAAGTCTTTACCCACTGTGAGTACCCAATCAAACTGATTGCTCTTTTAGCAGAAATCACAAGTCGAGCAATTCAGGGGTAAGCAAATATTCATCTAATGTGCTAATACTCAACCGTATTTCGTCGCACACCCCCATAGTACTGCCTCTTGTGCGAAAGGCAACCACACGACGAGACAACAGTCGCGAACGATTGACCAGTCGATCATCATCAGAATTAAAATTTTTCATGATCCGAGCATTCAGCTGAATCCCAAAACAGACTATGATGGGGCTCCACCAAATAAAGACTGCTGCACCGAAGATCCGATGTGGCTGGGCGGGCTGATGATTATCCCTCCTGACCCGCAGAATGAAAGCACACAAGGCAATGTTGTCCGACGTGCAACAACTAAACAGGAAACGCACCATTATCGAAAGGAATAACCATGGCACAAGTGGTTTTTGGCGCAGGGACCTCACACAGCCCGCATGTAAACACGCCCTCCAGAATGTGGGGTGAGCGCGCTCAACAAGATTTCACCAACCCTCTGCTGTTCGACCGAGACGGAGTCTTGCGCTCCTGGGAGGACGTACGCGCTGGTGTCGGGGATCAATACAAGGATCGCTGCAACCAAGCAAAGTGGGACGAAGACGAAAAGAAGGCTCAGGCCGCTCTGGATCGCATCAAGGAAGCCCTCGCTGCCGCTAAGCCCGACGTTGTGATTATCGTTGGCGACGACCAAGCCGAAATGTTCTCAGCTAACAACCAACCAGCCATCTCCATCGGGGGCGCGGCCGACATGAACACCGGCGTCGACGAAATGGTCGGCTCGTTCAACACGTCCGAGTTCGGCAAGACAGCAGCCATCGGCTACTGGAAAGACAGGCCGCACCCCTTCAAGGGTTCGCCGGAGCTGGCAACGGATCTCGCCCGACGGCTCAGCGACCAAGGGGTTGACATCGGCTGGCTCGGCGGTTCTGACGGGTACGGCCACGCTTTCGGCTTCATCATGAGCCGTCTGATGGCGCCGAACATGGTGCCCGTCATCCCGGTCGCTGTCAACTGCTTCTGGGCTCCCAACCAGCCCACACCGAAGCGTTGCTATGAGATCGGCCGCGCCCTGCGCAAGGCTCTCGACGAGACACCGATCGACGCCCGCGTCGCCATCATCGCTTCGGGTGGCGTCAGCCACTTCGTCGTCGACGAGAAGCTTGACATGAAGTTGCTCGACGGTTTGAAGAACCAGGACTGGGACTCACTGACATCCATTCCACCCGAGTTGTTGCAGGGTGGCACGTCGGAAGGACGCAACTGGATCTTGGTTGGCGCCGCCATGGGTGACGCCAAGCTCAACTGGTATGAATATGTCGATGTCATCCGTACCGAGGCTGGCACTGGCTGCGGTCTGGCCTTCGGCATTTTCAGCTAACCGCAGAAATGACCTAAGTAGCTGGAGCCTGGATCCACCGATTGCTGGTGTCGCGAGCGACACTGTGGGGGTGCGATGGGTCGGCGGGTGGCGTGAAGGCAGACTGGACGTCTGTTGAACGACGCCTGACGAGTTAGCGTGCCTCCACAGGGCCGCGCAGCAGCCATGAATCGGTGCATCCAGGCGACACGCCAGCGATGATGCCCACCATCTTCGAAGTCCTTGGGCGTACCCAACATCCCGGCACTCACCCAAGGACCATCCTGACGACTGTCGGCTGCCGACCAGCCTGCTGAAATACCATGTCTCGGCTGCGGCGCACACACCTGCGCGCCGCGTGTCCGAACTGTCAGGCCGGAGTCACCGCTGGTCGTAGACATCCAGGACTGAGAAGTTGGCGTAGGCTCGCGACGGGGTCGGGCCGCGCTGGCCCTGATAGTGCGATCCTGCTTGGGTAGAGCCGTACGGATGACCGACCGGGCTCGACATCTCAAAGAAACATAACTGGCCGATCCTCATCCCCGGCCACAAGGTCACCGGCAGTGTGGCCACATTGGACAGTTCCAGAGTGATGTGGCCGGAGAACCCGGGGTCGATGAATCCGGCCGTGGCATGGGTCAACAACCCGAGCCGCCCCAAGGACGACTTGCCCTCCACCCGGGCCGCCACGCTGTCAGACAGGGTGATGGTCTCGAACGTCGACCCCAACACGAAAGCCCCGGGGTGCAGCATGAAGGGCTCCCCGACGGGAACGTCGACCAGATGGGTCAATTCAGCCTGGTCCTGAGCAGGATCGATACACGGGTATTTATGGTTGTCGAATACCCGGAAGAAGCGGTCGAGACGCACGTCGACACTGGCCGGCTGGATCATCCCAGGGTCCCAGGGCTCGATGCGGACGCTGCCATCTTCGACAGCCAGGGCAATATCACGATCACAGAGCATGTCCCCATCCTTTCATGCCCCGCACGACTGCCGTACCCCGTCTAGAATCCGCATCACCTCCACCCCACACGACCTCGCTCTTGTGAGGGCCGAGTGTCCACAACCCGCCACCGGCAACTCCAACTGTCGCTGGCCATCCTGGATCAGCCACCATGCCCACCGGGACCCCGCCACCTCACAGACCCCAGTCACCACCAGACGCTCGGAGCGATGATGGCGTTAACCCTTGTCGCCAACGGTCGCCTGGCCACTGGTCTCGGGCGGCTCGTCGACCAACTGGCCACGTTCCTTCAAGTCGCTCAGGATCTGCGCGTAGAAAGTCTCATCGATCTTGTATTTCCAGCGATAGAGGATGTACCCGGCCACGGTCGCGATGAGCGGGAAAATCAGCATGATCAGCTTCATCCGGGTTAGCCCGTCGGGGGTCACCAGGTCGACATCGTTGCCCGCCTGCTTGATGCCCGACCAGATCAGCGTCAACGCTACGATCTCGGTGGCCAGCGCCGCCCCCACCTTGTTGATGAACGGTTGCAACGCGAAGGTGATGGCAGTATTGCGCCGACCCAGTTTCCAGTGTCCATAATCGATCGTGTCGGCGATGAACATCAGCATCAGAACGATCACAAACGAATCTCCGATGAACAGCAGGAACCCGGCCACACCGATGACGATGAAATTCATCGGGGCGAAGAAGAACAGGACATACCCCACCACGATCAGGCACAGCGCCAGGGTATAGAGGCTCTTCCGGTTGAAGCGTCGGCGCAACACCGGCAAGATCAGGTACCCGGCCACCATGGCGATCCCCATCACGACACCGAAGGGCGAGTACATGCCGGTGTTTCGGTAGGCGTACTGGAAGAAATAGGTGCCGAACGAGGTGGTCGTGACGTAACCGGTCATGAACAAGATCATGGCGATGGCCACCCAGAGCAACTGATCGTTCTTGACCACCACGGAGAAGATGTCGCGCACCTTGACCTTCTCCTGCTCGATGACGAGGTCGGGCACCTTGGTCCCGACCAGGGTCACGGTCTGCCCCGCGATCATGACCACGATGATGAAGACGGTGAAGAGCAACCAGGCCGTCTTCGCCCCCACCGCGTTCGTCAGCAGCGTCGTCACGGGAATGATCGCCCCGACGACGCTGAACTGCCCGATGGTCGCGAAGATTTTCGCCAGCGAGCCGATCCGCTCGCGCTCCTTCTGGTCCAGGGTCAGGGCGGGCATCAGGGCCCAGTACGGAATGTCGTTCATCGTCCAACTCAGCGACCATGCCAGGTAGAGCAGGAAGAAGACGATGACGAACCCCGCCCCGGTCAGGCTCATCGGCGTGAACAGCAGAACGGTGAACGCTCCCGAGGCGATCATGCCGGCCACGATCCACGGCTTGTAATGTCCCCATCGGCTACGTGTATTGTCTACCACCGAGCCCATGACAATGTCCATGATCACATCGAACAGTCGTGCCCCCAGGATCATCGAGGTGGTGACCGCGAACACCACAGTCGAGGGTTGCACAATGTTGCTCAGGTAATAAATGAAGAACATGCTGATCAGCGTGTACGTCATGTCCCGCCCGACGGTGCCAACGGCAAAGGTCCATTTGTTACGGCGATGAGGGTTCGCACTCATGGGGATACTCTAGCCCGGATCCACCGATCGCTGGCGTCGTGAGCGACACTGTGCCGGTGCGATGGGTCGACGGTTGCCGTGAGGGCAGACTGGACGTCTGTTGAGCGGCGACCGGCGGGCCAGCGTGCCGGCACAGGCCCGCGCAGCAGCCATGGATCATTGCCCCTGGCCAACTGCTCACTGTTCCCGCCTGCTGGCGCCCATGGTGCGAGCCATTCCCAGATTCCCACACGCCATATCTGTGGGAGGACACCTAGTGGTTCTGCGCTGTGAATCGTCCCCAAACAGACCGTGAAGTTTAACAACATTGATCACCTTTTCGTACTATCTCAGGACTATCATTAAGTAAGGGGCAAGGCATTCCCGTACACCCGAACGCGGATGTCGGTATTACCTTCTTTTAGTGCGGGACAGCATCCCAGCGCGGAGGGAGACAACATGGAACAGCGGACCGTGATCGTCACTGGAGGCAACTCAGGCCTGGGCTACCAGTGCGCCAAGAACATCGCAGCAACCGGGCGGAACTACACTGTCGTGATCGCGTGCAGGACACCCGACAAGTCGGCGGCAGCAGTGGAATCTCTACGCCGGGAGACTGGCAATAACAATATCCATTGGCTCCCGCTGGACCTGAGCAGTTTTGACTCAGTGCGTCACTTCGTCGACGAGTTCAAAGCCGGTTCCTTCCCACCCCTGTATGGCCTGGTCTGCAACGCTGGGATCACCTACCTGAACTTGTTCCTCAGCCACGATGGCTTGGAAGTGACGTTCCAGACCTGCTACCTCGCCCATTGGCTGTTGACACACCTGCTGCTGAACCAGATGGTCGATCATGGTCGCATCGTCTGCGTCACCAGCGACATGCACCGAGTCCCGTTCGCCCACTCCAGGCCTAAGTTCACCGACATCAACGAGTTGGCGTACACCAAGAGATCCGGACCAACCTTCTGGTTCTACTCCAGGGCCAAGTTCTGCATCGTCCTCGGCGTCTACGAAATGGCACGGCGGTTGGTATCTGAGACCCACACAGGAATCACCGTCAACGTCTACCATCCAGGTGTCATGGCTGAAACCAACATTTGGCCTGCCCATAAGAGCCGGTTGCTCGCTTTCTTCCAAGGACTGGGCGTGAGAATCTTCGGGTGCCTGGTCCTTCAGGGGAGTACGGCGATCAAATCGGGAAAGATTCTGGCCGGGTTCATCACCAAGTTCAAGTACGAAGGCGCCACGGGAAAGTACTATTTCCCCGAAGGTAATCTGTATCCATCGGCCCGTTACACCTACGACCGCCAGGCCGCCGACAAACTCT
>WREX01000018.1 GCA_009779115.1 Propionibacteriaceae bacterium | reverse complement strand
TCGCCGCTGACCTCTTCGAGGACCGTGTTGTAGCGAACGGTGATCTTGGGGTTGGACTCCACGTGCTCCACCACCGAGCGCGGGCACCGGAACTCGTCCCGGCGTACCAAAATCGTGACGTGGCGCGCGTAGGTCGTGAGGAAAACCGCCTCCTCGGCCGCAGCCAAACCGCCACCGACAACGAAGACATCCATCCCGGTGAAGAACTCGCCGTCGCAGGTCGCGCAGTACGCCACCCCGTGACCTTTGAACTGCTCTTCACCGCGGAATCCGACCATCTTGGGCTGGGCTCCGGCGGCGAGGATGATCCCGAAGGCACGCTGGTCGCCCGCCGAGGTGTGGACCGTCTTGATCGGCCCGTCGAAATCGAACCCGGTGACCTCTGCGGCCAAAAACTCTGTGCCGAAATTGATGGCCTGGCGCCGCATGGCCTGGGTGATCTCCTCACCGGAGGCTGTGACGATGCCGGGATAGTTGACCACTTCGGCGGTGATCGTGATCTGACCGCCGATGGTGTCCTTCTCGACCACGAGTACGCGATAACGCGCTCTAGCAAGGTAGATCGCGGCGGTCAGGCCCGCAGGCCCGCCGCCGACGACTACCGCATCGTACAGATTGTCCATTGTGGCCTAGAGCGCACCGACGAGGTCCAAGGACGGCGCCAGGGTCTGGGCGCCGGGGGTCCAGTTGGCGGGGCACACTTCGCCGTCGTGGGTGGCCACGAATTGTGACGCCTCGACACGGCGGAGCAGTTCGTGAGCGCTGCGTCCCACAGAGCCGCCATTGACCTCGTACGCGGCGATCTTCCCATCGGGACCGATGACGAACGAGCCACGCTCTGCCACGCCATCAGCTTCGATGAGGACCTCGAAGTCCCGGCACAGGACGTGCGTCGGGTCAGCCAGCATCGGGTAATGAATCTTCTTGATTGTGTCTGAGGCGTCATGCCACGCCTTGTGTACCCAGTGGGTGTCAGCCGACACCGAGTAGATCTCGCAACCGATCTTCTGGAACTCTGCGTACAGGTCAGCCAAGTCGCCCAACTCTGTCGGGCATACGAACGTGAAGTCCGCGGGATAGAACACGAAGACAGACCACTTGCCGAGCAGGTCAGCCTGGGTCACGGTGATGAAATCGTTCTTGTGGTATGCCTGTACGGAGAAGTCAGCGACTTCCTTTCCAATCAACGACATTAGAAACCTTTCTGTTGGTTCTGGTAGTCCTTGAATTCACCGATCCATTGCTGCTACGCGACGCAAGCGATCGGTGGATTCAGGTTTTATTTCATAGCAAAAACTATTCGATTGCCGCGCTCAGTTTATCACCGTGGCATCCACCCCGAGTCAGGTGGGATCCCACGACGCGGGCATCTAGATGTGCCCGTCATCAATCGGCTAGAGGCCCGAAGGGAAGCCCGAGACGATTCAGCTCTGCCTCACCACCGTCGAGTTCTGTCAGAACCCACAGGCCGTGGCGGGTGACCGTGATCGTGTTCTCCCAGTGGGCGCCCACCGAACCGTCGGAAGTGACGACCGTCCACTGGTTGTCCAGAGTCTCGGTGGCGTAGCCGCCCAAGGTCACCATCGGTTCGATCGCCAGGCACATGCCCAGGTCGACGCGAGGACCTCGCTTGGGCAGACCGTAGTTGGGGATGTCGGGAAGCTGGTGCATGCTGTGACCGATCCCATGACCGGTATAGTCGCGCACGACTCCGTACTTCCCACTGCGTCTGACCCAGCGTTCGATGGCCGACGAGATGTCTCCGATCGTGCCCCCCAGCCGGGCGGCGCCGATCCCGGCCCACAAGGATTCCCGGGTCACGGTGTTGAGCCGTGCCACGAGTGGTTCGAGGGTCCCGACACCGACCGAGCGGGCAGCGTCGCCGTGGTAACCGTTGACGATGGCCCCGAAATCGATCGACAACAGGTCTCCTTCAAGCAGTACGCGATCCGACGGAATTCCGTGGACAACTTCGTTGTTGACCGATAAGCAGCTGACAGCGGGATATGGTGGAATACCGTACCCAGGTTCGTACTTGAAGAAGTTCGAGGTGGCGTGCTCGCGGGCCAGGACATCGACGGCGATGGCGTCGACTTCCCGGGTGGTCATTCCCGGGCGTACGGCTTGTGTCATCTCCGCCAGAGCCCGGGCTACGACGAGACCGGCCTTCCGCATGCTTGTCAGTTCATCATCGGAGAGGACCTCGGCCCCGCCGCGCCATTTTCTCTTCACTTCTTCAACGCCGCCAGAATCCGGTCGTGCACCTCCTCGACTGTGCCCATGCCGTCGACTTCGACGAGAATCCCCCGCTCTTCATAGAGCGCCAAGAGTGGTTTGGTTTCTGCGAGATAGACCTCGAACCGGCGCCGTATCGTCTCTTCGTTGTCGTCTGCACGTCCCTCAATCTCTGCCCTCTTCAACATGCGCTGGACTAGGACTTCTGCGTCCACGACCAGTCTGACGACGGCGTCGAGGCTGACATCCAACGTGTCAAGAATCTGGTCCAACGACTCTGCCTGGGCCACAGTACGGGGGAACCCGTCCAACAAAAAACCCGGCGCAGTGTCGGACTGTGCCAAACGATCGGCCACCAGTTGAACGGTCACAGTGTCCGGGACCAAGTCGCCGGCCTCCATGATCTTGCTGACGACCTTCCCCAACTCCGTTTGATTAGCGACATTCGCCCTGAAAATGGCACCAGTGGAGATGACGGGAATCCCGAAATCGACAGCCACTTTCTTTCCTTGTGTTCCTTTGCCAGAACCTGGAGGACCCATGATTAACATCCGCATTGCTGTTTTCCTTTCCGTCCACCGACAAACACTGTCGATACGACTCTACCCAATGTCGACCGCCACCACACCCGGTGTGTGCCAGCCATTGGGCGGAGAAATAAACGGTATAAAATATGCCTGTCCCCCCAGGGTTCCCGTGGTCAACCGGGGAGTTGTACCAAGATCAATCCGGTACCGACACGGTCGTCAATCCAGGACAAGAACAGTAGCCGCCGCGGAATGAGGCTAGTCGTTAGTTCCGGGCTTGGACCATGGTTCATTCAGTACGAGGACGGTGGCTGGGGCAGTGTTGGAACAATTGCTCATTCCCTGCCGGGATAGTGCTATCGACGCTGCAAGGTCGGCGGTTTCTTCCGTACCGGAACTGTGGTTCAGCTACCCCAAGATGGTGGACAGCCAGGCGTTGGCTTCGGTGAAGGCGGTGTCTTGGGTGTCGGGGTCGATGGTTTGGCAGACTCCGTCGGCTCGGGGGTAGGAGCCGAGGAATGTCACTTCGCGGCTGGTGCGGTGGAGGCCGGTCAGGGCTTCTTGCATGCGGCGTTCGCGGATGTGGCCGATGGCATCGATGGAGAAGTTGTAGTTGCCCATTTTGTCTTTTTCGGGGCGGGATTCGATGCGGCAGAGGTTGACGCCGCGTAGGGCGAACTGTTGGAGCATTTCCATCAGGGTGCCGGGATTGTCGGAGCGCAGGTGGACGACCACACTGGTCTTGTCGTGTCCGGTGGGTTCGCCTGGGGAGAAGGGGCGCGATACCAGGACGAACCGGGTCATGGCGTCTGGATTGTCAGCGATGTCATTGGCGGCGGATTGGAGTCCGTACAAGTCTCCAGCCACGGGAGCGCAGACCGCGCCGTCGAATTCAGAGTCGGGGCGGGCGACCTCGGCAGCGGCCCCAGCGGTGGAGCCTCGTTCGGTCACTGTGGCCAAAGGAAGATTGTCCGCAATCCATCCTCGTACTTGGGCTGCGGCATGGGAGTGGGTGATGATGTGGCGTACATCAGCCAATTGGGTCCCGGGGCGCACGTACAAACCGAAGTTGACGTAGAGCTGAACCTCGGCCCGGATCTGGAGGCGCTCGCCTTGCGAGAGGTTGTCGATGGTGGCCGACACCCCGCCCTCCACAGAGTTTTCGATGGGTACCAATCCCGCCCGTACTGCTCCACTCCTGACCGCGTCAAGGGTCTCCCCCACCGAGGCGAACGGCTGTGCCTCATCGTCGATCTTGAGGCTGAGCAGCGCCTGATGGGCAAACGTGCCTTGTGGTCCGAAGTATCCAAGCATGGGCTCCATGCTACCCACGGCCTGCCCGCCCACCGGCCGACAGCCAGAGGACGGGCATCGTTGTCGCGCCACCCTTCAGGCGGTCACCGCGTTGGTGGTGGGATTACGGTAGAAAACAAGAATTGAGGTTTGTGCGTGCATGCGTACTTCGCCGTCCTGGTTCAGCGAGTCGAGCTCGACTTCGACGATCCCGCGATCGGGCTTGCTGCGCGACTGCCGCTTGCTGATGACGTGCGCGTCGACGTGTAGACGGTCACCTGGCCGGGTCGGAGTGGGCCACGACATGTTGATGCCGAGCCCTATCACCGCGTAGAACGCCAACTCGACCATCAGCCTCATCGTGACAGCGGCCGTTTGCCACCCGGATGCCGCCAGCCCTCCGAAGGGAGTGTCCAGGGCCGTCTCGTGGCTGATATGCCCTGGCTGCGGATCGTACTGATGGGCAAAAGCAATGATATCCTCGGCCGTGATTTCGGTTTCCTGTCCGGAATACCACCGGTCCCCGACTTCAATATCTTCCATATAGAGCTGCTTTGGCATGGGTACATCGTAGGGCAGAACAGGTCTCGCGGTGGCTCAGTTTTCAGGTAGCAGATCATCATAGGGGCTGAACAAGTGGCCGCGATGAATCCCTCAGACCGTGAAGAACGGGCATCGGGTACGAACACTTTCGGCAGAGTACGCCGTACTCTACGGTTGTCAGGACGGCGGAAAGCGCCCAATCAATCGGTAGGCAGTGAGAATTGGGCACGTCGGTCGGCTGGGACCAATGATACGTATTCAGGGTGTGAGGCGATGTAGGACTGGATGAAGGAACAGTACGGCAGTACGGCCCACCCGTTGTCGCGGGCGTACTTCAGAGCATGGATGACCAGCAACCCACCGATCCCCCGACCCCCAAATTGCTCTGGAACGATAGTGTGCGTCATGGCCGTCGCGTCCCCCTCGGGCTCGAAGTCCAACCACCCGACGACCTGCTCATTGTCAACCGCCTCGAACCGCGAGGCATTCATACGGATTTCCATGACTTCATGCTGCCACAATCTGGATATTCTGGCACGGAACACAGCATCCAAAGCGAACCGAGACAACTCGGAGGCATTCATCAGGAGTCAGTAATTGCCCAGGAGCCGTCTGACCGGCACTGTCCCAACGCGGAGCTTTTCCTCTACACAACGGTCTTGGTGCAGAGGATTTCCTACGGCCATGCGCGGCATCAAGTTCAAGGCCCCAGGTGTGACAGAGTTGTCTCATGGATGTTGGTGTGGCTCGGTGGCTGGTGTCGCAGGATGCGGTGGCGGGGATCGAACTGGCCCGGGGCATCGAGGACCCCTCGTCTCTCCAAGCCGGGGAGGTGATGCGCCGGCAACTGACGGCCGAGCAGGCTGCGGCCGTACTGAGTCTTGAAACTCTGCGACGCAAGGGGCGGGGCAAACTTGGGGATCTGGCGGAGCAACTCTTCCTCACGCGTGAGGGTCTGGAACAGGCGACACGGTGGGATGTGGCCCGGTGGCGGGCGCGTCAGCTTGTCGCCAGGGGTGTTCGGCAGGTCATCGACGCTGGGTGCGGGCTGGGAATCGACGCTCTGGCCGCCCATCAGGCTGGGTTGGCGGTCAGTGGAATCGAGGCAGACCCGGTGACGGCGATCATGGCCGAGGCCAATCTCCGCGTAGGGACACGTGCCGTTCCGGAACAGGGGCAGAACACGGCCCACTTGATCACAACAGAGTCCACTCAGCGATCTGGTGGCATCGAACACCCGTCAACTCAAATCCTGTCCGCCAGGATCGAAGACGTGGACCTGACCGACTGGTTGGCTGACCCTACCACAGCGATCTTTCTCGATCCGGCTCGTCGTACTGCGCGGGGACGGTCCTGGGATGTCGCGGACCTCAGCCCGTCCTGGGAATTCGTGTCCAGTGTCATCGCCGACTCCCATGGGTGGGTCGTGGTCAAACTGGCGCCCGGATTCCCGCGTCGGCTGTTACCCGAGGACGCCGATGTCACGTGGGTATCACACCGGGGAGACATGGTTGAGACAACCGTGTGGTCAGATCCGACTTCACAGGGAATCCGTCAGGCAGTTGTGCTCAATCCGGATGGCGAGTCCTACCTGGCCGCTGGAGAACCTGTCCCCGCGCCTGATCGTGTGGGGGCCTACATTTACGAACCCGATCCGGCTGTGATCCGGGCTGAGGCGGTCGGGCGGCTAGCGCGCATCACGCATAGCCATCTGGTGGCCGAGTCCATCGCGTACCTGACTGGGGACGAGTGGGTGCCGACACACTTCGCCACGGGGTTTGAGGTGCTGGAAACACTGGGGTTTTCCGAGAAGGCTCTGAAAGCTTGGGTACGCCGCCACGAGATCGGGAGCCTGGAGATCAAGACCCGTGGACTGAACATCGATCCGGCGGTCTTGCGGCGCTCTTTGCACTTGAAAGGCAAGAATTCCACCCTTGTCATTCTCACTCCAACCACCCAGGGAAGCACCATCCTTGTCGTACGCCGCATGCGGGAAGGAACGAGACGAGTTCAGTTGCGCCCGTGAGCTAGAATAACTCCATGCCAGTCACCGATATTAAGGTCTACGGGTCTGCCCGAGACATCCGCACTTCAGATCGAGCAGAAGTCCGCCTGAAGGTCAGCAAATGGGGCCGCGATTGGGATTCCACCCACGATTCGGTGATGGGGGCGGTGGACTCGATCATCAACGAGGTCAAGAAGCTGATGACCGACAACCCACAAGGATTGTACGAACCCACCATTGAGCATCTGTCGCAGAAGACATGGAATGACGACATCGGCACGGCGTACTCAGAATCGGTGAACGTGGCTGTCGTCTTCACCGACTTCCAGGTGATGAGCCATTGGATCTTTGTGCTCACGTCGGACACGACGCAGGTCGAATCGATCAGTTGGGGGCTGGCCCAGGCCACCAAGAAGGAGTTGAACATCGCGCTCTGCGTGGAAGCCATGAGCAATGCGCGTCGCCAAGCCGAGACTCTCGCCGTGTCTGCCGGTCTGACGATCACCGGCATTCAAACCGTGGCCGACCCCGGATTGTTCGGTACGACCTCATCCGTCGTCACTGAGCCGACCTCGTCCGAGCCCACCACCACCCCAGGTGGCCACGAGGACGACGCCATCGACATCACACCGACCATGATCGAGACAGTGGTACGCCTGGCCGTCCACTTCCTGGCCGAGCCCGACCCCGATCACAACAGCTTCCCAGCAGCACGCCGTACTCCGTCGCCGTTCTTCAGCTGAGGTACGAGAACCATGGCAACGTTGTATTACCAGGGACATGCCAGCTTCCGCATCACGGCATCCGACCAGCGGGTGATGTACGTGGACCCCTATGCTGGCGGAGGGTACGAGCCGCCTGCGGACATTGTGCTGGTCACGCATCAGCATGGCGACCACAACAAGATCGGGCTTGTCACACAGAATCCGGGATGTACGGTGATCACCAACAAGGAAGCGCTTGCGGACCGACGCCATCAGAAGTTTTCAGTGGGCGACATCGAGATCCAAGCGGTCCTGGCCAAGAACCTGATGCACAACCCGAAGAAATGCGTCGGTTATCTGATCACGATCGACCAGGTGAAGATCTATGTGTCAGGTGACACGTCCATGACAGAGCAGATGAAGGATTTCACGGCGCTCAACCTTGATTACGCCCTGCTCTGCTGCAGTGGAATGGTCACCATGGGTCTGGAGGAGTCAGCGGAATGCGCCGCGCTGATCGGCGCCAATCACAACATCCCTGTCCACATCAAACCAGGGAAACTGTTCGACGCGGAACGCGCCGCACAATGGACAGCGCCGAATCGCCTGATTCTTCAGCCGGGTGACGAAATCGAGTTGGAACACTAGCCACAGGTAACCTAAGCACCTCTGTCAGGCCAACAGCCAGGATCAGGAAGTTCCAGGGTTCGCATGATGTCACAAGGTGCTTCAGCAACCTGATTGGTACATTGGTGAATATGACGCAGACTCGCCTGCCCGACTGGTACCCCGATCCTTCTGATTCGAGCATTGAGCGGTGGTGGGACGGGATGGCATGGACGAACAACACCCGGTCCTTGGCAGGCGAGGGTGAGGTGAGCGTCCAGACACGTACCATCGTCGCCGATCCTGACCAATCGGACAGTTCGTGGCGACTACCCTCACATGCGGGAATGATCGCCGGCATCCTCTTCCTGATCACGGCAGTGTTGGCTGCGATCCAGGCGCTGTACATGACCACTGTCTTCTCCATGGCGGCGATGCGGGCCCCAGGTATGGGAGTGCCCATCGCACTGCCCTTCAATTGGTACCTACTGCTCTACCCGTACTGGATCTGGTCGCGGGCCTTCTTCAGTTGGGGGCTGATTCCCCCGGCCCTGGTCCTCGCCGGATGCGCTGCCACCGCGTTCACCCTGGGCCGCCACAAGCCCCGCGCCGCTATCATCACCATCGCCGCCCTGATGACCGTCCAGAATCTGCTGCTGCTCATCCCCATCTTCCTCGACTCCGGTGCGCCGGGACTGATCGTGCGCCCAATCTTCTCCCCCTCGGTCTTCGCCAGCGCCGGAGCAACCGGCACCCTCGTGGGCATTCTGATCCTCTACGTCGTGATCTGGGCGCTCCCCCTGCTGTTCGCCGCGACCTGCGTCGGCTCGCCCACGACCCGGCGTCGAATCGCCATGGTGTTCGTCACCGTATTCGTGCTCTACCTCCTGTGGTACGCAGGGGCCGCCCTCTTCGCCAGCCCGGCTAGCTCATTCCTGCTCACCCCCGGCTTCGCCTCCACCACCCCAGGAGTCCCCGTCAACCTGGGCGCGGGACTAGCGCCGTTGTCCACCCTCATGTGCTTCGTCGGAATGACGCTCTTCGTCCTGCCGTCATTGCGCCGAGTACGGGCCTGAGCAATTCTTCAGTCATGCCATGGGCAGTACGCGGTCGCAGCGGGCGGCTATTGACTCGTCGTGGGAGATGACGACGACAGGGCGGCGGGCCACGCCGGAGAAGATTTCGTCCATCAAGGTGTCGGCGGTGTCTCGGTCGAGGTGTTCGGTGGGCTCGTCCAGGATGAGGAGGCGATAGTCTCCAGCGAATAGGCGGGCCAAGGCCAGGCGGCGGGCTTCTCCGCCGGACAGACCGGCTCCCAGTTCGCCGACTTCCCGGTCCAGGGGCATGTCCAGACCGGCTTCGGCCAGTGCTTCGCGTACCTGGTCATCGGTGGCGTCCTTGTTGCCGATGCGGACGTTTTCGGCGATCGTCGTGGTGAAGATATGGGCGTCCTGGGCGAGGTAGCCGATGCGACCGGTCGACGCCAGTTCGCCGGAGACGGGAGGGATCAAGCCCATGATCGTGGCCGCCAAAGTGGTCTTGCCGACTCCGGAGGGGCCCATGACACCGACCGCTTCACCGCGGGCAACCTCCAGGTTCAAACCCCCGGCGACTTGGGGATACCCAGGCCAGCCGATGGCCAACTGCTCGCACTGCAACGAGGGTTCCTCGCTGGCGTCGCGCGCATCGACGTCCCCATGACCGATGGGCGGTGACTCCAGGACATCAGCGACACGGTTCAGCGCCACACGGGCGCGGGTCCAGGTCTGGGCGGCCTGGGAGAAGGTGGAGAAGACTTCATGCAATGCCAGTGGCGCCAGGACCATGACGGCCAGCAGGCGCTCCCCCATGGTGCCGTTGGCCACAGCGACCGAACCGATCCACAACCCGCCGATGAAGCCGATCCCCGACGCCACGGTCTGGAAGCCGGCGCCGATGCCCTTGGCCCAGGCGGCCGCCTCCTCGGTCTTCCTCAACGCCATGTCGACCGCTCCCATCCGCGCCAATGCCCGCTCCTCGGCACCGTAGGCCGCCAAGTCGATGGCGTTGCGGGACAGGTCATGGACGACCGCGCCCAACTCGCCTCGCAGAGGCACAGCCGCCTCATCGGAGCGCAGCGAGGCCCGCTGAGTCAGCCACGGTACGATCAGACCGCCGATGATGGCACTGATCAAGACAGCCAGAGCCGCCCCGATGGAGAACCGGGCAAGGATCCCGCACACGCCGATCACGACCAGGCTGGCTGCCAAGAAGGGTTGTACGATCCGGACGACGATATCCTCGATGGCGCCCACATCGGCCACGACTCGTACCAGCAAATCACCTTGCCGACGGCCTAACAGTGTGGTTCTGGCCAACGCCTTATAGGTCTTCAGTCTCAGTGCCGACTGCATGGACAAAGCCACGTCGTGCCCCAGCAGGCGCTCGACATAGCGGAAGACCCCACGCGAAATACCGAAGAACCGAACACCGACAGCGGCAACGGACAATTCCAGGAATGGTGGATGCTCAGCGGCCTTGGAGATCAGCCACGCGGACACCCCCATGAGGGACACAGCCGCCCCTGACGCAAAGGCCGCCATGAGGATGGCCAGCAGCAAGCGGCTGCGCGCGCCGGGAACCGAATCCAGCAGGGAAAACACCAAGCGCAGAAGAGGGGACTTGGTTTTGTATTGCTTGTCAGGAGGGTCGTCAGTAGCGGTCTGGGTACTGAGAGGTACGGGTCCGGGCGCAGTTTCGGCGGCTGGGCCGGAACCAGGCGAGACGAATTCCGGGGGGTTGGACGAGGCAGTTGAATCCGTGTCTGACGAGACAGCAGGACTGTCGTCGGAGGAGACATCAAGGTGCATTTCTGACGAGGAGCCAGAACTCATGGCCGGTTGGTCATCGGCCAGAGAATCATCGTGGGTAACATCATCAACGGGTGTGTGGCCAACGATCTGGACAACCCTGTCGGAGGCTTCCAACACGGCTTCTCGGTGGGAGACGACCAGAGCAGTTGCGCCCGATTCGCGCAAACTGCCCAGAACTGTTGCTTCGGTATCAGTGTCGAGACCGGCTGTGGGCTCGTCGAGGATCAGCAGACGGGCCCCGGCGATTTCGATACGAGCCAGGGCCCGGGCGATACCGACACGGCGGCGCTCGCCGACAGAAAGGCCCTCACCCTCCTCGCCGACTCCGCGAGCTGGGTCCAGATTGCCTGCGCCTGCGGCAGTCAACACCTGGCGTACTTGCTCATCGGTGGCTTCCGGACAACCTAAACGTACATTGTCAGCAATGGAACCGTCGATCATACCGGGAACCTGGGGGACGTACGCGAGGCCGTCACGCCAGGCAGCCCAATCGATCTCACGGGCGTCCACTCCGGACAACATCAGTGGAGGGCCGGCCGATGAGGCCTCGGTCACACGCTCTGCCCCGGGGGAGTTCGGGACCAAGAAGCCCAGCACACAATTGAGCAATGTCGTCTTTCCACCACCTGAGCGCCCAGCCAGCGCGACGATCTCCCCCGGGTTAACGTCCAAGTCGAAAGGGCCAAGGGCGGTGTCACTGTCTGGATAGGTGTACGACAAAGCGCGCATCCTGATCGACGGGACGTACGCCTGCCCAGCACCAGTCGTAGAACCTCGGGACTGTCCGGCAACGGACGTAGTATCCCCGGAATCCCCCACAGAAGTAGACGCTCCCCTGGCCTGTCCGGAAGCCGACGACGAGTCGGATGGAACTTTCGTGCCGGATCCTCCCCACGACAGTCTGCCCCCGGTAGCTCCCGCATCCCCGGAATCTTCTGGCGCTGGGACAGCAGCCCGGTCGATCTCCGCGAAGGCTGCCTCTGCCGCTGCCAACCCATCGGCTGAATCGTGGTAATGCACTCCCACCTGCCGGATGGGCAGGTAGACCTCGGGAGCCAGGATGAGGACGAACAGGGCGGTGGAGAAACTCATCTGGTCGTACACCAGCCGGGTGCCGATGACGAGTGCGATCACGGCTACCGCCAACGTGGAGAACAACTCCAAGACGAATGCGGACATGAACGAAATGCGCAGGATCGACATGGTTGCTTTGCGGTTGGCATTCTCTGTACGCTTCAGCCCCTCGGCCTGGGCCTTGGCCCTGCCGAAGACCTGAAGGGTGGGCAGGCCCGAGACCAGGTCGGCGAAATGGCTTGCCAGGCGGGATTGATAGGCCCAGCGTTTCGACACCTGCTTCTCTGTGGTCCAACCCACCAGAGCCATCAAGATCGGAATGAACGGGATTGTCGCCGCAATGATCAGGGCTGAGCGCCAGTCCGAGAACAGGATCGCCGCCCCGACGATGATCGGCACTGTCGTCGCCAAGAGAAGTTGCGGCAAGTACTTGGAGAAATACCCGTCCAAAGCGTCCAACCCCTGCGTCACCAGGGTGACCAGTGACGAGGACGAAGATGTCTGATGGGCCGGAGCAGCCAGACGAGCCGCCAGAATATCCCGCCGCAATTGCGACTTGACAGCGGCCGACGTACGTTGGGCCAGCCACGACGAGGCCCACGCGAGCACCCCGCGACCAACCAGCACGACCACCAACAGCCCAAGCGTCAACCCCAGACCATCAAGAGTGTGCGTGGCGAAAACCGAAGAGATCGACCGCGACAGCAGCTTGGCTTGGGTCAGTACCAGGACGGCGGTCAAACACCCGACCACGACGCCCGAGATCATGTACGTACGCGTGGCCTGTGCGCGTCTGACTAGGCGGGGGTCAATCGGAGCCGCCGAATGGCGCTCCTTCTTTTCGGGTGTCCCGGCCTCGTCCTGAGGGGCTTTTTGTTTCGCTCGCATATCTGTACTCCCGTCTAACCTACCCCAGCCACGTGTCCTGCGCCTCTGATTGCACCGTCAGGAGACTGACAAGTCCCGCCGTCATCACCGCCTCCTCACGGGGCAGACTCCCCCCGCCCCACCAGTCTCGCCGTACTTCACGGCCACACCACCCTCCTCACAAGACGAGAGTACGGGGCCGCGAAACACGACCCCGTACCCCTCGTTGGAGATTGCTAAAAGTTATGCCGCAGTGGTGACGTCGGCAGGAATGTTCGCCGTGCTCAGGCGACGCCTGAAGACGATGAAGTAACTGATCGCCGTGTAGATCAGGACGATCGGAACCATGACACAGGCCGCGATCGTCATAATCGTCAAGGTGTGCTGCGAACTCGCCGCCGTGGTCAAGTCAAGCGAGACCCCGGTGTTGACCGAGTTATCGAAGCCGATCCCAGGATAGAAGTGCGCGAAGAACATCACGACGAGCATGATCGTGGCCAGCGAGGTCCCGATGAATGCCCAGCCGTCGCGATCCATGGAGTTCATGAACCACGCGAAGGCGATGCACACGACTGCCACGATGCCGGTGATCCAGGCCACAGTACGCAACCAGCCGAGTTGCCCCGGAAGCTGGAAGGCGGCGTTACCCCAGATCACGAAGACGACTGCCAGAACTCCGGCGATGACACCCAAGGTGCTGCCGAACTTCTGAGCGCGATCGTGAATCTCACCCCTGGTCTTCAGCCCGATATAGAACGAGCCGTGAGTCAGGAACAAGGCGACGAACAGCAGCCCGCCGATGAGAGCGAACGGCGTGAACAGCCCCAGGAAGGAACCGGTGAACAGCGTCACGGAGGTGCCGAATGCGGTAGGCGTAGGTCCGACGGGCAAGCCCTTGAGGAAGTTCGCGAATCCGACGCCGAAGACCAGCGGAGGAATCAGTGAACCGATGGCCAAGGCCCAGTCCCAACGAGTCCTCCACGCCGGGCTGTCGTTCTTGGAACGGTACTCGAACGCCACACCACGAAGGATGAGGCCGAGCAGGACCAGGAACAACGGTAGGTACAATCCGGAGAAGAGCGTCGCGTACCAACCGGGGAAGGCCGCGAACATCGCGCCTCCAGCGGTCAGCAGCCATACTTCGTTGCCGTCCCAGTGCGGGCCGACGGTGTTCAGCATGACACGGCGTTCCTGGTCTTTCTTGCCCAGGAAGGGAACCAGCATCCCGACCCCGAAGTCGAAACCTTCGAGGAACAAGAAGCCGATCCACAAAACGGCTACGAGGATCAACCAGAGGACCTGGAGAGCGGTCGGAGTCATTGCGGGAACATCAAAGATAGTCATGATTCATTCCCTTTCTCAGTACGCGAAGGAGAGAGGCTCAGCCTCGTCTTTGACGGACACAGCGGTCTCATCGGGCAATCCGAGTTTGATGTACTTCAGCAAGAGCCGAACCTCGATGACGGCCAAGACGCCGTACAAGAGGGTGTACACAATGACGGAGAACCAGACCGGGCCAACCCCTACTGAGGGGGACAGGCCTTGCAAAGTGGGCATCGTGCCGTTGACAATCCACGGCTGGCGGCCCATCTCAGTGAAGATCCACCCGAAGGCGATGGCGGCCAGGGACAGCAGAGGCATCACAACCATCATCGCTGTCAACAGCGGATGAGGATTGGGTATCTTGCTCCCACGCGTCATGATCAGCAACAGGATGCCGCCCAACACGGCCAACAGACCCACACCGATCATCAGTCGGAATCCCCAGAATTCGACTGTTCCATTCGGGATTGCTTGTGGGCAGGTTGTCGCATTGTCGCCGCAGACGAGGTCGACCAGACTCAGGTTGTTGTCCTGGAGTGAACTGGCGAATTCGGTCTGGAGGGTGTTACCCGGGATCGGTTCACCAGTCTTGGAGTCGAATTGCATATAACCCTGCTCCAGGAACTGCTGCTCCAGGGTGGGAACGGACTGGATGACATCAGTGCCATACAACCAGTTCAACAGGCCTGGGAACAGTTCGACGCCAGGCAGAAGCTGGAAAGGAGCCTTGCCGTCGGCGAATGTCGTTTGGATGTTTTCAGCAGCGGCCATCTTGGTCGGCTGGGTCTGAACCATCTCCTTGCCCAGCAAGTCACCAGTGATGACTGTGCAGACGCCGGCGATGATGAGAACCCAGGAGCCGAACTTGACGCCCTTGCGATAGGCGACCAGGTCTTCAGCCGGTGCGCCTTCCTTGTTCTTCTTAATAAGAAGGTACGCAGCGACGGCCGCCATGAAGGCGCCGCCCGACACGAAAGCAGCAGTAATGGTGTGTGGCCACTGGGTCAGGAAGACCGGGTTAGTCAACACCGCTGTCAGCGAGTGTAGTTCGGCCCGGCCCAACTCTGGGTTATAGACCGCACCCACGGGGTTCTGCATCCATGCATTCGCCGCGATGATAAAGACGGAGGAGAGGAATGTGCCCACAGCGGCCAACCAAATGGTCGCGAGGTGTACTCCTTTGGACAAGCGATCCCACCCGAAGATCCACATACCGATGAACGTAGATTCGAGGAAGAACGCGATGAGGGCTTCAAGGGCGAGAGGAGCGCCGAAGATGTCACCGACGAAGCGGGAATACTCCGACCAGTTCATGCCGAACTGGAACTCCTGCACAATACCCGTAACCACCCCCATGGCGAAGTTGATGAGGAACAATTTTCCAAAAAACTTCGTCAATCGTAAATAGGCATCTTTGCCTGATTTTCTCCAAGCAGTTTGGAGTACGGCAGTCATGACACTTAACGAGATCGTCAGAGGGACGAACAGGAAGTGATATACCGTCGTGATGCCAAATTGCCACCTGGAAATCGTATCCGGACTCATACGCCGAACTTAGCGCGTTCGGCGCTCAGATGCAATTTCTTCGTCCACTTTGTCGGGAGTATGTAATTGTTACAACTCGGAACTGATTCAGATCAGGAAAATTAGTTTCCTGGCAATGATTATCTGCGACAATCCACTCTCCACCTGACCGGCACTATACCGCGAAGAGCGATAGAAATCATAATCGTGGCCGTACGAATTTCACGATATCACTGCCGGGAGCGTGGCACCCACCATGAGGGTTGGTCGTCCAGGCGGCTGAATAAACCGAAAAAACGGATACTGGGCGGGAATAGTCGGTGAAATACCAGTGCGGACGGCGGCAGAACCAGTGCCCACCAACGATTGAATTGAGATGCATGGCTGCTATCACTTGCACTCGGCTGTATGCACGTATAGTCTGCTATACGTGCATACAGCCGAGTCAGGAGTTCACTTCGAGGCGGATGACTCTGAGTCAGCTACAAGGTCTCGAGCAGACCTTGATAGATATGGCCTCTCCCGCGGGAGGCACAGTCGCTCCCGCGTGAGTCTCGGCGTACGTCTTCTTATCAGGCAACGAAAGGAAAACCATGTCTGGCAACGCAATTGAAGTTGTCGGCCTTGTCAAGCATTTTGGAAAGGTCAAAGCAGTCGACGGACTCAACCTCAGCGTCGAGACCGGCCAGGTCACCGGCTTTCTGGGGCCGAATGGAGCTGGGAAGACCACGACGATCCGTGTCCTGCTGGGATTGCTGAAGGCGAACGCGGGCCAGGCGACCGTTCTCGGCGGAAACCCTTGGACCGATGCGGTGAGCCTGCACAAGAGACTCGTCTACGTCCCCGGCGACGTGGCGCTGTGGCCCAACCTGACTGGAGGTCAGATCATCGATGTCTTGGGCCGTCTCAGCGGTGGAATCACCAAGGATCGCAAACAAGAAATGCTGGAACGTTTTCAGCTTGACCCGACCAAGAAGGCGCGGACCTACTCCAAGGGTAACCGGCAGAAAGTCGCCCTGGTGGCCGCCATGGCTTCGCGCGCGGAATTGCTGATCCTCGACGAGCCGACCAGCGGTCTCGACCCGCTGATGGAGGGTGAGTTCCAGAAGTGCATCAAGCAGGTCAAGGCGGAAGGGCGCTCGGTCCTGCTGTCCAGCCACATTTTCTCCGAGGTCGAGTCGCTGGCCGATTCCATCTGTATCATTCGCGACGGGAAGACGATCGAACAAGGTACGTTGGCATCCATGCGTCACCTCACCCGGACACAGGTGCGGACCGATCTGGAATCCGGTGCGGAGCAATTGCGCGACCTGCCCGGCATCCACGACCTCGCGGTCGACGGCCAGCATGTCAGCTTCTCGGTCGAGCAGGCCGATCTGCCGACCGTCCTGAATGCCCTTGCCGACCTGCATCCGCTCGCCCTGTCGGCCAACCCGCCGAGCCTGGAAGAAATCTTCCTCAGCCACTATCACACCGATGTGGCCAAGAGCCAAGGGGTTCAGAAATGAGTACGGCGGCCATCCTGGAGGCGCCCGCCACCAGGTCCCAGCGGGACAGTTTGTCCAACCTCGGTGTCCTGCTCGGGTTCACGTGGAAGCGCAATTGGGTACGGCTGGTGGTCTGGCTGGTCATCGTGGTCGGCATGTTCGTCTTCATCTTTGACTACTACAAGGCACTGTTCACCAATGAGTCGAAATTACAATCATTCATCTCCACCGTTGACTCCCCCTCGCTGCTGGCGATGGTCGGCATCATCTCGAATCCGATCAGCGTGGTCGGGGCGACCTGGTACAAGTTCTGGATGTTCGGTTCACTCATGCTCGGCATCGGCGTCCTCTTCCTGATGACACGCAACCTGCGCGGGGACGAGGACCAGGGCCGGGCCGAGTTGATCCGGTCGACCCCGCTGGGCATCCATTCGCGGCTGGCTTCCTCCGTCATCTGGATGTCGGTCCTGTCGATCGTCATCGGAATCCTGACCGGCGTGGCTCTGGCGGCGCTGACCTCCGACCCGAACAACCTGCAACACCTGGTCAATGTCTCCTCGGTAGGGGCTGCGATCCAGGGATCGATGGTCTTCGGAATGTCGATCGGAGCCATGGGACTGCTGGGTGTGGGCATCGGTGCCCTGACCAACGAGATCAGTCCATCGTCCAGTTCGGCCAACGGCACCGGGATGGCGATCTTCGGGGTGCTGTATATCATCCGCATGATCGGTGACGTGCAGTCCAACCCGGCGACTTGGGTCTCACCGATCGGCTGGGGCCAGAAGATGGACCCGTACGGAGCTGATCGCTGGTGGCCGTTCATCATGATCGTCATCCTGGCCGCAATCCTGGTCTGGGTGGCCTGGATGATCCAGTCCAGCCGCGACCTGGAAGACTCCATCGCCCCGCAGCGCAAAGGCAAGGCAGGCGCGTCTGCCCTAATCACCAGGGTGTGGGGTCTGGGCATGCGCCTCCAGCGCGGGTCGTTCATCGCCTGGATCGTCTGCCTGGTCATCTTCCCGATGGTCCTCGGCTCGGTCATCAAAGCCATCCGCGACATGATCAGCGGTACGACCATGGCGGGGCTCGCCAACATGGCCGATACCCTCGACGGGGTACTCGGCATGATCTTCATCCCCATGTTGGCCCTTGTCGTGGGCATTTTCGCAGCTCAATCGGCAACGAGTCTTCGTACTGATGAAGCCCACGGCGTCCTCGAATCGCAGTTGGCGACCGGAGTGGGACGAGTCTCCTGGGCCCTGCAGCGGTTGGCGGTCACCTTCGTGGCGATCGTGGTCTTCCTGCTGATCACCGGAGTGTGCCTGGGCGCGTCCTACGGGGCGCTGGTCTCCGACATGTCCCGGTTGCCCGTAGTCATCGGCTCCTTCTTCGCCTACCTGCCGGCCTGTTGCTTGTTGGCGTCGATCTTCGTCCTCGGCTTCGGCTGGTGGCCCCGGTACGCGGTGTCGGTCACCTGGATCGTCGTGGTCGCCCTGTGGGCCATCATGATCGTCGGCCTGGCCCTTCGTATCCCCTCATGGCTGCTCGACCTCATGCCCTTCAACGCCACTCCGGCCGTCCCAGCAGTACCGATGAACTGGACGCCCATCATCGTCTTGAGCCTGATCGCGGCGGCGTTCACGGTCGTCGGGCTGATCGGATTCCGCAGGAGGAACGTTCCTGCCTGAGCCCGGTGGAACATTGTCCTAGGAGCGTGCTGATATACGCTGTTCCGAGCGAGGACGTGCTGGACGGGTGAAGATTCGGACCCCGCATCTTGTACACGTACTGGACGTACATCGCAAGATGTGGGGTTCGAAGATTCGCTCGCCCGGTGCGCCGCAGCCGGGACATGGTATTTCAGCACGCTCCTAGGCCATTCGGCAGGCGATACCGATAAACTGGTGGTCACGTGCTACCTGAAGTCACGTACTACCTGAAGGAGTTGCGACGTGTTGATCGCTCTGCTTATCATCATCATCGTTCTTGTGGTCATCGTTGTGGGATTGGGGCTGGGAGCGATCGCGGCGTACAACCGCATGGTTCAGGGGCGCAACCTCGTCGAGCAGTCCTGGAACCAGATCGACGTCGAATTGAATCGGCGCTACGACCTCATCCCGAACCTGGTCAACACCATTAAAGGGGCCACGAACTACGAGCAGTCGACTCTGGGGCAGGTCATCGGGCTGCGCAACCAGGCTGCGGCGCTGGCGGGATCGAAGGCCAACCCCGCTCAGCGGGCCCAGGTTGAGGAACAGTTGTCCAGCCAGTTGCAGAACCTTGTCGCAGTGACCGTGGAGGCGTACCCCGACTTGAAAGCCAATTCCGGGTTCATGCAGTTGCAGGCCGAGCTGAGCGAGATCGAGTCGCGCATCGCCAACGCGCGCAAGTATTACAACGCCAATGTTGGCGCCTACAACACCTTGATCCAGTCCTTCCCCAACTCCCTGATGGCCGGGATGGGCCACTTCACCAAGGCCGATTACTTCCAGATCCAGGATCAAGCAGTACGCCAGGCGCCCGTCGTCGACTTCGGCGCTCCGGGGACAGGCGCCGCTGCGGCGCCCATGCAACAGCCACCAGCTATCCCCCAGCAGATGAGCGCACCTTTCACCCAACCGCCCGCACCCGCCACGGGAGGGGACTACGCACAACCTGACTTCACCAATCCATCGGGGGTTCAAGACCAACGCTGAGGACCTGCGGTCCAGCAATTTTCAGGTGATGCCCGGCAGTCGTGGTGGCGTCTGCGGACCCTCGTCGCGGTGACAACGGAACAATGCGGCCTGTGGCATCCCACACCCCACTGGCGTCCGACTATTCTTGACCCATGACTGTGTACGAACTGACGTGGGTGTGGCCTGACACGTTGATCTCGATCGGGATTGTCATCCTGCTCGCGGTGGCGGCCCACCTCGTTGTGATGACCGCGATCCGGCTGGGAACCCGCCGGATGCGACGGCTGGCCGACAAACCGGAGGGCACCTGGGCTCACAAGGCAGCCTCCGCCCTCAGCAGTGCTGCGCGGGTACGGGCCGGGCGTACTGTCGTCCACGTGACGGCCCTGGCCCACATGGCCAAGTCGATCTGGACGTTTATCCTGGTCATCGTGGTGGTGTTGACGATCTTGGGGATCCTCAACCTC
>WREX01000017.1 GCA_009779115.1 Propionibacteriaceae bacterium | reverse complement strand
TGGCGGATGGAGGGCAGAACATCGCCCTCATCCATCTCATCGTTCAGGATCGCCTCTTTGACTTGCTCTTTGATCTGCTCGTAGATGGGGATCCCGGACGAGTTCTTGATGATGATCGTCACGTTTACCCCCTCTGTTATGTGTGTCCGTTCTGTATGTGCTGTATATGCAGTACATTAACACTTAGCTGTGAGGCTGGCAAGAGGCACGCCATCATGGTTCAGTACACCGACGCAACCTGCTGAGACATCACAAACCAAGCTCGTTGTCCATGACGAAATCACTTGTCAGAGCTGAGTCTGTCCACAAGGAAACAAGATGGGTGTATCATATTCAGGTGAAAACGAGGACATGGCGAGGAAATCTTCTCCTCGCTTGCTCGTTGGCAGTGGTTTTCACCCTGGGTTCGATCCTCCAGTACACCCAAGCACAGCCCCTCATCTGGGTCGGGACTCTGCTCATTCTGTTCGCCTGCGTCTTTGTTTTCAGCGGCATGATCCTCCTGGCCGCCCGCCGAGCCGGTCGCGCACGGGTGCCGCTCACCATCGCACTGGTCGTCATCGACGTCATCGCCTGTGTGTCAGTCTCCATCAGCATCTGTGCGGACGGCGAACTGTTCTACCCCAATCAAAACCAAGGGGCCTACGACACGCTGGTGGGCAATCCCATCATGGAACAGGTGACGGCCCATCACGGGCGCGACACGTACACCGGTTGGTTTGTGCACAATTCCGATGGCAAGGCGCCACTCGTGATCAGTTTCGGCGGCAACGAAGAGTGCGCGGCTTCACGGATCGCTGGCGACGAGAAATCCGGACGGCTGTCGGTCTACTCCGGCTACAACTTCATGATGCTCGACTATCCGGGGTACGGCACCAGCCCCGGCAGCCCGTCACAGTCCTCGATGTTCTCCATGGCTGAGGCAGCGTACGACTACGCCGTGACACGCCCGGATGTCGACACCACCCGGATTGTCATCGAGGGCTACTCCATGGGCACAGGAATGGCCACGTACCTCGCCTCGCAACGTGACATCGCCGGGCTGATCCTCATCGCGCCGTACGATTCCGGGTTGAGTTTGTACAACTCACGGCTCAACATCTTCCACGGACCCCTGAGGTGGTTAGTCGGTTTCCGGGCGGACTCCATGGCCTATGCCCAATCCGTCCAGGTGGCCCCCCTGATCGTCACCAGCACGGCCGACGAGGTGATCGGCTACACCCAATCCGAAAACCTCGGACGCTATTTCCCCAAGTCGCCCCAGTTAACCGTCTTCCCTGCGATCCCCCACACCCAGTACCTCGCCACCCCCCAGGTCCTCGACCTGATCCGTGCCTATCTCCAGCAGGTGAACCAATGAAACCGATCCTGCGACAAGCGGTTTCCATCACCGTCATCCTGGCCCTGGCCAGCGTCACGTTCATCACAGTGATGCTCAACTCCGATTGGTACTCCCAACTCCAGCCACTCTGGCTCACCGTCCTGCTGCTCATCAGCTTCCTCGTGGTCGACCGCCTGGTGAAGACCACCCGGTGGCGATGGGCCCTCAAACTAGCGGCCTGGGCGATCCTGTGCGCCGTGCTCTACCTCGTCGTCATGTAACAGCCAACTTCCGTTGTACCCCCCATGTGAGAGCCACGTGGTCGATCCAGCACGTGATGAGCCCGCGTGCTTCCACAGGTCGCGGAGCAGCCATGAATCGGTGCATTCGGGTATAGCCAAAATGTGACAATTCAGAAGTCCCTGGACCGCCTACACCGTTGATACTCTAGTCCGCATGAAACGTACGATGGTGGTGTTATTCGTTGGGACCGTACTGCTGATGGCCAGCCTGACTGGATGCTCGGTGTTCTCCCCTGGATCGGCGTCACCCGACACAGGGGACACGTCCCCCACCAATCTCATACCGCCACCGGAAGTGCAGTGGGCTCATGCGTTTGGAGGCACGCAGTCCGATCAGTTTGACGCAGTTGCAGTCACTGCTGACTCAGACTTCATCGGTGTGGGTTACACCACATCTGGCGACGGCGACCTCGCCGACACACACGACACATATTCGTCCGGCGCAATGGATGCTGTCGTGGCCTGTGTCACTGCCGACGGTACCCTCAGATGGGCCCACACCTTCGGTGGTACGGGCGACGACAGATTCATGGCTGTTGCCATTGCCCCAGATGGCAACATCGTGGTGGCTGGATACACAGATTCTGTCGACGGTGATTTTCCCATGAAGTCACCCACAGCTCCGGACGGGTCGCTCGACTCTTCCGATGCCGTGGTCGCAGAGATCTCCCCGGAGGGTTCCCTGGAGTGGGCCACAACGATAGGTGGATCTGGGCAGGATTCCTTCGGGTCGGTCGCCGTGGGTGCCGATGGCACGATCTTCGCCGGGGGGACGACCACTGTCACAGACGGGGACTTCACCGGAGAGGCAACGCGCGGCGCTGTTCTAGCCGAGATCACACAGTCTGGTCGGGTCCAGTGGGCCAAGGTGTTCGGTGGCGGCTACGGTACTTTCGACGCCGTGGCGCTGAGAGCTGACGGTACGGTCATCGCTGCTGGTTTCACGGCGGAGCGCATCGGCACTCCGCAAGACGGGTGGGTCATGGCACTCACCGAAGATGCAGACACGACGTGGACACGCACCTATGGGGGAAGTGGCCCCGATGAATTCTCAGCACTAGCACTGGCTCCAGATGGCAGCATGGTGGTTACTGGAAGGACATTCTCCACCGACGGCGATTTCCCGAGCGACCCACACATTCCATATGGCAGCGCAGTGGTGGCTGACATCACTGACGACGGATCCATCTCCTGGACCCATGTGGTTGGCACTGGTGACGCCACTGACTATCGCGCGGCGGCAGTATCGTCTGACGGAAACATCGTTGTCAGTGGGTCACTATTTCCCAAGGGTTCACATCACCCGAACCAGGCGTTGTTGGCCGAGTACACAGCCTCAGGTACTTTCCTCTGGTCGAAAACGCTGGTCGGCAGCTCCAACATCATCTTCAACGGTGTGGCCACGACCTGCGACGGCGCAATCGTCGCCGTCGGCATCACCATGTCCTCGCAAGGAGACATCGTCAGTACTCACGGTGCCCAAACGGATGCCGCCATAGCAGAATTGGTCTTTCCCGATGCCCAGTTGTAGAGCACGATCGCAGTCACAGCCCCGAAGAGCCAACGAGCCCTTGGAAGTGTGAGACAGTCCTCCTCACCACACCACGTCGCTGACACTACGCCGCGAATTGCTAGTGCCCCTCGGTTGTTGCTACTAGGCTGGTATCTTAAAAGTGTCAGCCAACCGATAGTTTTCATTCATGGACAGAACCACCTACCACCTCTTAGTCACCACGATCTATCTGATCATTGGGTCGATTATTCTTGCCATAGCTCACTCAGATCTGAGCAGAGTCCTTGGTGGCATCGGCTTAGTGATTGCGCTCATCCTCACTCTGGTTCTGCCTTCTGTCATCTCCAAGGGTTCCCACAAGACCGACGAAGCCTCGTCGCCTTTCTCATCCCCCATACCGCCTCAGCCACCTTCTCCTGACGTGTACGCACCAGCTCAGTACGAGGAATATCCGGAACAAAAAGAGACCACGAATCAGACAATTTCTCTTGACGGTGATACCACTCGGCCAGGTTCGCAGCCCCCTGCCTCACAGCGGATTCCAAAGTCACAACTGCCCTGGTTGGTCGGAGCCAGCGCAGGCCTGGTATGTATCATTCTTGTTGTGGTGATCATCATGCACATGTCACCATCCGATGCCATCGACACACCTCCCCTGCCTGCATTACCCTCTAGCTCGGCCACTCAAACCGACGACACTCCATCCATCAATCTTCTCCCAGCGAGTTTTCTCTACAATATTCACGATCTACCGGCAGGCAGCACAATTGGCACTGCAACATTCCCGGCAATGCAACCAGGTTGGAGCAAGACTGTTATCCAAGGGTCCTGTGATGCTCCGGGAGTACAACGTGACTTTGTCTTGGAGAATTACTCTGTGGTCCACGATGATTGTGGCAGCGAGCCCACGATTGGCCAACCTGGAGTAACACTCCTGTCCGCCTGGGTCAACGCCGAAGGCAATCCTGAAGGCCCTGAACCGTTCACCCTGCTGGATCAAAAAGTCTTGCCTCAGTTTCAGAATCCCACCGGATCACCGCTAGTCTTTTTCTTCCAATCACCGACTGGAGTCACATATCAGTACCAAATTCAGGAAAGGGCAATCGTGACAGCCGCTGGTAACCACCCAGTGTTCAGCGAAAATTCCGGCCGAGCACAACTTGGCTCAGATGGGAAATCAATTCCTGCTGGCAATGGCAACTTCTTTCTCGATATTGAACAAGCCAATCCGACAGCTGGCCTCATTGCTCTGTATTCAGACTTCCCGGTAACAATCGACAATATTGCCACGGAAGAATTCATTGAAAAGCTGGTCATTGTTTACGTTGGTCAGTTGGTTGGTGCCACGTCAGAGGGTGGTGCCCCCGTTGATGTCAAGAATGCTGCTGAATACGTGCCCCAGAGCTACAGCCTACCTGCCCCGAAATAACCCTGACCTGGTTGGAGACTGCCCCACTCAAGACAACTCAACTCCAGTACTTTGATGCGCATCCCTAGAGGTCCGCTGTTTCTCATACTATGCTGGTATCTCAAAAGTGTCCGTCGAAGCATAGGTTTCATGCATGAACAGATCTACCTATCAGCTCTTGGTTACCTCAATTTGTCTACTTGTCGGAGCGGCTGTCACTTCCCTGGACACCTCAGTATGGGGCAAAGTCCTCGGTGTCCTGACTGTGGTGATTGTGCTCATCATCGCCCTACTTTTACCACCGATGATCTCAAAGCCATCCCACAACACCTACAAAGCTCCCTCAGATCACTCATCACCACTCCCCTCCTCACCAGCTTCGTCCAGCTGGCCCGTCACACCTCTTGACGAGCACGAAGGGCAGCCAGTTCACGTCAGGAACGAGACAAGCCCTCGTGAAAGTGATGTCGTATCACCAAGTACGCACGCCCCCACGTCTCGGCGCATTCAACAGTCGTGGCACCCTTGGTTGATTGGGGCTGGCGTGGGCGTGGTGTGTATCACTCTTGTCGTGCTGATCATTGTTCGCGTCTCGCCATCCGGTATCACCAATCCATTTCACGTACTCGCCTCGCCCTCCGACTCGGCCTCTGCAACTTTGGCTTCACCCACTGATCTGCTTCCGCCGAGTCTTCAATACGCCATGCCCGCGGTCGCGACAGGGACCATTCTCGGCATTGCAACCTTCCCTGCGCTACAGCCAGGCTGGAGCCACTCTGTGATCCAACCACACGTTGATGATATAGACAAGTTTCGTTCTGACTTGCTGTCAAGCAATATTCTTAATAATAGTCCTGCCTCTCCACCCATGATCGGCCAACCGGGGTATCTCTGGCTGATGGCAGGGCGTGACCCCAATGACGATCCACAAGGCCCTGAACCATTCACACTGCTTGATCAAACAATCTTGCCAATGTTGCAGCATCCGAGTGCCTCGCCACCGGTGTTTTCCTTCCGACCGCCGACCGGAATCACTTATAACTATCAAATTCGTGAACGGATACTCTATGCTGCAGCAACAGATGACCACCCAGTCTTGGCCCAAAGTAACGGCCAACCACAAATCGGCGCAGACGGGAAATCGAAGGCAGCTAGTGCTGGCGACAGCCTACTCGATGTCATGCAGGCCAACCCAGAAGCCGGACTCATTTTTCTTGTCACCACCTTCAACTCGGAAGCCAACAAGGGGACAGAAGAATTTAATGAGAACTTGGCCGTTGCTTACATCGGTCAGTTGGTCAGTGCCACGTCACCGAATGGCACCATTTTTCACGTCCAGACTGCTGATGAATACACGCCTCAGAGCTACAGTATCTCTCCCCCACGATAGCAACCTCCCGGCGAAACGAGTCGTGGCCTTGAATGATAGCGAGGAAGCAGTCGCCAGGGTTGAGGATCGTCGTACGTGGGTCCTATCATCGGGGAGGAGCGGTGAGTGCTTGTCCTGAGAACCGATATTCCGGGCAGCCTCACCCACATCCTCCAAGGACACACTCCTAAGTTAGTCGAGTGTCCGGAATTTGGGGTCAACTACAACACCGTTGATACTCTGGTCCGCATGAAACGTACGATGGTGGTGTTATTCGTTGGGACCGTACTGCTGATGACCAGCCTGACTGGATGCTCGGTGTTCTCCCCTGGATCGGCGTCACCCGCCTTTGAAATGCCCCCGCCAGATGTGCAGTGGGCTCAGGCATTCGGTGGCAGTGATGTCGATGAGTTCGACGCTGTGGCAACCATGGCCGACGGACGCATTTTCGCAGTGGGTTACACGTCGTCTGACGACGGAGACCTCGCCGACACACACGACCATTCGTCCGGTGCATCGGACGCTGTGCTGGCCTGTGTCACTGCAGAAGGCGCCTTAAGGTGGGCCCGAACTTTTGGCGGGACGGGGGACGACAGATTCAAGGCTGTGGCGGTCACACCGGACGGCAACCTCGTCGTGGCGGGATATACAACCTCCAAAGACGGTGATTTTCCTTTGAAGCCACGCGTTGTCCCGAGTGAGCCTGGGAATCAATCTGATGCTGTGGTCGCAGAAATCTCACCGGGAGGTGGTCTCAGGTGGGCAACAACTCTGGGAGGATCCGGGCAGTCGTCGTTCAGTTCCATCGCTGTGGGCGCCGATGGAAGAATCTTCGTGGCCGGGCAGACCACATCCGGAGACGCAGACTTCGCTGGGAATGGCCAGGGCGGAGCTGTGGTCTCCGAATTGACACAGACCGGCCACGTGCTGTGGGCCAGGATGTACGGCAGTGACAACAATGTGTTCAACTCGGTGGCACTGAAGGATGATGGCACCATCATCGCCGCCGGTTTCACTGCGGAGACTTTCAACCACCCCAAAGACGCGTGGGTGATGACGCTGAGCAGTTCCGGTGACGTGCTCTGGGAACACGCCTATGGTGGCAACGACGCGGACATGTTCACAGCAGTATCAGTGTCACGAGACGACAGTATCGTGGCAGTCGGCTGGACAGCAGCGGCAAATGGGGATTTCCCGAGCATGGCACACGCAAAGTATGTCAGTGCCGTAGTGGCTGACATCTCGAGCGACGGATCCCTGTCCTGGATCAAGGTGGTGAGCACTGGTGACGACAATAGGTATCTGGCTGTGACAGCGTCATCCGACGGAAACATCGTCGCCGGCGGGTCAATGTTCCCCAAAGGCAGCAAACACCCAAATGAGGCCGTGCTCGCTGAGTATGGAGAATCAGGCAATCTCGTCTGGTCGAAAACGATGACTGGCAACGACACCATCATCTTCAACGGTCTTGCCACGGCTTCTGACGGTGGCATCGTCGCCGTTGGCAGCACCATGGCGACCACGGGAGACATCGTCAGCAGGCACGGTTCCCAGACAGATGCCGCCATTGCCAAACTGAACATCACCGGTGGTCAGTTGTAGAGCACGATCGCAGTCACAGCCCCGGACATCCAACGAGGCCCTTGGATGCGTGAGACAGTCCCACTCACCAACACCATAACGTGTATCTCTAGTGCCCCGCTGTTGCTCATACTATGCTGGTATCTTAAAAGTCTTAGTCGACGGATAGGTTTCACTCATGAACAGAACTGCCTATCAGCTCTTGGTCACCTCAATCTGCCTGCTTGTTGGAGTGGTTGTCATTGTCTCAGCCACCACAGTATGGGGCAGATTCCTCGGTGTCCTGGCTGCGGTGATTGTGCTCACCATTGCCCTAGCCTTACCCTCGATCATCTCAAAGCTCTCCCAGAACGCCCACAAAGCTCCCGCGGATCCATCACTACCGCTCCACGCCGCATCATTTTCGTCTGACTCGCCCGCCACACCTCATAACGAACTGTATGGGCAGCCAGTTTACGTCAGGAACGAGACAAGTCCCCGTGATAGTGATGTCGTATCACCAAGGACGCACGCCCCCAGGTCTCGGTGGATTCAACAGTCGTGGCGCCCTTGGTTAATCGGGGCTGGCGTGGGCGTAGTGTGCATCACTCTAGTCGTGCTGGTCATCGTTCGCTTCTCACCATTCGGTATCACCAATCCATTTCACGTGCTCGCCTCGCCCTCCGACTCAGCCTCTGCAACTGCCACTTCACCCGCTGATCTGCTTCCGCCGAGTCTTCAATATGCCTGGCCTGACGTAGCGACAGGGACCATACTCGGTATTGCAACCTTCCCTGCGCTACAGCCAGGCTGGAGTCACTCAGTGATCCAACAAAACGATCTCAATTCAGCCAAGATGGCTTCTGCCTTGGCGTCAGGTGGTATTGTCATGCCTGTTTTTAGCTCTGACCCCCCGATCGGCCAACCGGGGTATCTCATGCCGATGGCAAACCGCAACCCCCATGACGACCCACAAGGCCCTGAAGCATTCACACTGCTCGATCCAACACTCTTGCCAATGTTGCAGCATCCGAGTGCCTCGCCACCGGTTTTTTCCTTCCGCCCGCCGACTGGAATCACTTATAACTACCAAATTCGTGAAAGAATACTCTGTGCTACAGAAACAGATGACCACCCAGTATTGGCCCAAAGTAACGGCCAACCACAAATCGGCCCAGATGGGAAATCGAAGGCAGCTAGCGCTGGCAACTGTTTTTTCGATGTCCTGCAGGCCAACCCGAAAGCCGGACTCGTTTACCTCAACACTGACTTCCATTCGGCTGCCAACAAGGGGACAGAAGGATTTGCCGAGAACCTGGGAATTGTTTACGTCGGTCAACTCATCAGTGCCACGTCACCGAATGGCACCACTTTTCACGTTCAGACTGCTGATGAATACACGCCTCAGAGCTACAGCATCTCTCCCCCACGATAGCCAATCTCCCGGTGAAAAAAGTCGTGGCCTTGAATGATAGCGACGAGGCAGTCGCCAGGGTTGAGGATCGCCGCACGTGGGTCCTATCATCGGGGATGAGTGGTGAGTGCTTGTCCTGAGAAACCGGTGTCCTGGACAGACTCACTCACATCTTCGGAGGAAGGCAGGCCATGAGTACGGCGTTGGTCATTGTTGATGTGCAGAACGACTTTTGTGAATCGGGGTCTTTGGCAGTCGCTGGGGGTGCGGCGACGGCTGGGCGGATCAGCCAGTACGTGAGCACTCATCCGTACGATCTGATCGTGGCGACGCGGGATTCACACATCGATCCGGGGACCCATTTCTCGGACTCGCCCGACTATGTCGACACCTGGCCGCCACATTGCCGGGTGGGTACACCGGGACAGAACCTGCATCCGAACATGCCGTTGGATCGGCTTGACGCCGTGGTTGACAAAGGATTTTATGCGGCCTGCTACTCCGGGTTCGAAGGGGTCGACGCCTGGGGGCGCAGCCTTGACGAACTGCTGCGCGCCCACACCGTCACAGCCATCGACGTGGTGGGCATCGCCACCGACTACTGCGTCAAGCAAACAGCTCTTGACGCAGCTCGTCTCGGGTACGACACCCGGGTGCTCCTCGACCTGACGGCGGCCGTCGATCCGGGAAATCTGGCCGCCGTTACCGCTGACCTCGTCCGTGCCTCAGTTGCGCCTGCACAATCCGAATAGCGGCGCCGCCGCAGGACCCTGCTCCCGAGACCAGAAATCGGTGAGTCCGGACTCACCGACTCATGACTTGGAGACTTCGGTCTGTACTTCTTCTTGGGGGGCTACCTCTGACTCATCAAGCATGGTGAACTTGAACGTGTGTCGTGACCACGTGGACACGAACCAGGGATAGGTCTGAGGGAACAAGCGTACGACCCAGTCCATCCAGACCGCCTGCTCCATACGGACGCGGCTCTTGCCACGGGCCACACCCTTGAGGATGACGTCGGCGCATTGCTCGGTGGTCATCTTCTCGATCTTCTTCTCGTACACCCTCAGGCTCTCCTCAAGGGCGTTGTTCGACTCCTCGGCAGCCGAGCGAGCAATACCGGTCTTGACCCCGCTGGGGAAGACGACTGTGATCTTGACAGGGAATTTGACCAGGAGCATCTCAGTCCGGAGGGTCTCCGAGAATCCACGCACGGCGAATTTGGAGGTGACGTACCCACCAGCGCCGGGCAGCGCCATGTATCCCAAGATGCTCGACATGTTGATCACATGGCCGTCGCCGGACTCGATAATGTGGGGCAAGAACTCCAGGGTTCCGTAGATCACTCCCCACAGGTTGACGTTCAACACCCTCGCGATCTCTTCGTACGTCGTGTCGGGCAAGCCCTCATTCACCTTGGTGATCCCGGCGATGTTGTAAATCTGGTGGACAACGCCGAACTGGGCCATGGTCTGATCGGCCCAATCCGCGACCTGCTCCTGTTTGGTGACATCGACAACTTGCGAGTACGTGCTGCTGAGGCCCACCAGACGTACTGTCTCAGCCAAGCCTTCCGGGTCGTAGTCCGACAACGACAACCTCGCACCACGCCGGGCAAGGTTGATTGCTAGAGCCCGGCCAATGCCAGAGCCTGCACCAGTGATCGCGACAACCTTGTCGCGAAACTTACCTTTCCTGTCGGGGTACCATCCTTTGGCGCCGGCTTCCTCGCCGCTATCGGAAGCCTGCCCACCAGACAGCCCGGTCCCATCGGTCCTGCTGTCAATTGTCCTGTCATTCATGAACTCCACCCTCCAGGTCTCGTTGTCCGTCATGCCGGGCAGACACACGATGCATGAAAGGGCACGACTCCACGTCAAACCCCCCAGTCGTCACAGTATGCTCCCGCCCTGATATCTTCTCGTGTCAAGATGATATCAAACCCAACCAGTCTGTCGTTCTCCTACCAAATACAGCGTTGGAACAGGCAGAAGACTTCTCGGTTGCCTTTCTCACCTGTCAGCGTACTCGCCCCCGACCAGGCCAGCGACCATCCGAGACGGGTGGCCTGAGCCACAACTTTCTCGACAGCTTGAGTACGGACATGCAGGTCAGTGACGACCCCATGGGAATCCAAAGCCTCACGCCCGACTTCGAACTGCGGTTTGACCAGCACCAACGCCGTACCATTGCGACTGAGGACATTGAACAACTGCTCCAGGATAAGTGTGAGAGAAATGAAGGAGACATCCGCCACAACCAGATCGACCGGTTCGCCTCCCACATCCTCGACAGACAGGTCACGCAGATTCAGGCCTTCCCTCACCACGACCCGGGGATCTGCGCGGACGGTGTCCGCCATCTGCCCGTGTCCCACGTCCACGGCATAGACGAGCGCTGCCCCGCGCTCCAGGAGCACTTGGGTGAACCCGCCCGTCGAAGCCCCCGCGTCGAGCACCCGCCCGGCCACCACTTGTTGGCAGGCATCCAAGGCGCCGATCAGCTTGTGCGCGGCACGGGAAACGTACGGATCGGCCTCGACCTGGATGAGAGTGTCGTCGCTCACCGAGGTCGACGCCTTGACCGTGGACAACCCCTCGACACGGACTCGTCCGGACTCCAGCAATTGCCGGGAGTGGCTGCGCGAACGGGACAACCCCCGTTCCACCAGCGCAAGATCAAGACGCATCGGTGCGCAGGAGTTCGTCCAGGGCGTCTTGAGCCTCGCGCAGCATCTGCGGATGCTGGTCTAACGGAACCTCGGGCAGTCCCGCCACCTTCTTCAGTGCCTCGTCAACCTTGTCCACCCCGGTCGCCGGAGGCTCGGTACGCTCCCAATTCATGGGTGAAGCTTACATCTCCTGCCAGGGCCAGTCCCGACTGGGCTGCCCTCGTAAGCACTGTCACACTACCTTGTCTCACGGCAGACTGGACGTCTGTTGAGAGTGACCGGCGGGCCAGCGTGCCTCCACAGGGTCGCGTAGCAGCCATGGATCGGTGCATTCAGGTTGAACGGCGTTCAGGGACCGCCCTACACTGTGGAGGTGAACCTGACGCGAACGGCGATCGTCACCACCGCGCTGAACCTCCTGGACAGCTATGGCCTGCCTGACATGTCCATGCGCAGGATCGCGTCTGTTCTGTCTGTGCAACCGAGCGCTTTGTACTGGTATTTCGATTCCAAGCAGGAACTCTTGGCAGCTGTGGCCGATGTCATCTTGGAGGACCTGCCTCGCTTCCATGGAGGAGACCTCACCCGGCTGCGTCTGTGGGCGGCCCGTTTACATGCTTTGTTGATGAATCACCGCAACGGGGCTGAACTAGTATGGTCGGTTCACTGCCTGACACCGTGGGAATCCGGGATCGGTTTCCAGGTGGAAAAGGAATTGGCACAGTCGGGCCTGAGCCCCACAGCAGCTCGTACCGCCGCCCAGGGGATTCTCCACCTGGTCCTGGGTCACGCTTTCGACGACGACCAGCGTCGGCAAGCGGCCCAGTTGCACCTGGCTCCGGGCCCTTCCCCAGACTCGTCCAAGGACCTTGACGACATGGTGGCTATCTTCGTAGCTGGGATCGAGGCCCACCCATGGTAAGTCTGTATCTGCGTGGGGACTCACTCATTCACCGGACACCGGCATGGCTGAAACTCGCACTGTTGTGCGTCTGCGGGACTTCGGTGATGCTCGTGAACTCACCTTTCATCCTGGGGGTGGCGCTGGGGGTTGTCATCATCTCGTTGGCCGTCGCCCGCATCCGGTTAGCGGTGGTGTGGCGCATCTCCCGTACTATCCTGCTCTTCGTCCTGGTGATCGCCGCATGCCAATGGTTCTTCGCATCCCTCATAGTGGCGGTCATGATCAGCCTGAGGATCTTGTTCCTCGTCGCCGCTGCCAACCTGCTGACCCTCACCACCGAGATGTCCGACCTGATCACCACGGTCGACACCCTCCTCAGCCCACTGCGCCGATGGGGTCTGTATCCAGACAAAGTCGGAATTGCCATTGCCCTGACTCTGAGATTCATTCCCGTCCTCGTCGAGCAGGGAGCCATGATCCGAGAAGCCCAGTCAGCCCGGGGGGTCAAGGCCCGATTCACCTATCTGGTTCCCCTGATCATTCGTACCCTCCGCATGGCCGAAGGGGTCGGCGAAGCTCTGGAAGTACGCGGCACAGCAGGCGCTCAGTCCTGGCGCGATCAGGGGCCCAGACTTGGAGACTTAACGTGTCCGACGGGTTTGGCGAATGCGAAGAGCGACGAAAACCAGTCCGAACAGGACAAACCCGATTCCCACCCATGGCATGGGGGCAAGGACAATTCCTCCTGAGGGGATCTGAGTGATGCCACTGTCGGTAGAACCAGATTCTAGAGGGAACGTCTCCACAAGGGGGTTGCCAGGACCAGGTTGTATGGTGAAGGTCGTCGAGACTGTGCCAGACGCGCCACTGAGGTCGATCGTATGGAGTCCCGCGGGGAAGGTGGCAGGTGCAGTCCAGTGGAATGTGACCTGACCTGCCGGATCGGCGATTTGAGGGGTCAAATCAATCGGTGTCGAGTGAATTTGAGCCGAGACCTTGTCACCAGGGGCGAAACCTGAGCCCACGAACGTGAAGTCACGACCTGTTTGCCCCTGGTCAACGCGCAGTGACAGGATGGTCGGTCCTGGAGTAGGCGTGGGTGTTGGCGTCGGTGGGGCTGTGGTCGGTGGGAGCGTCGTCGGAGGAGCCGTGGTCGGCGGGAGCGTGGTCGGCGGAATCGTCGTGGGTGGAACCGGAGTCGGCGGGACCGGCGTCGGCGGAACCGGCGTCGGAGGAACCGGCGTCGGCGGAGCCGTGGTTGGCGGGAGCGTGGTCGGCGGAATCGTCGTGGGTGGAACCGGCGTCGGTGGGACCGGGGTCGGTGGAACCGGAGTCGGCGGAATCGTCGTGGGTGGCAGCGTCGTCGGTGGGACCGGAGTCGGTGGGACCGGAGTCGGTGGAACCGGCGTCGGAGGAACCGGGGTCGGCGGAACCGGGGTCGGCGGGGCCGGGGTCGGCGGGACCGGCGTCGGAGGAACCGGCGTCGGCGGAACCGGAGTCGGCGGAACCGGAGTCGGCGGAGCCGTGGTTGGCGGAGCCGTGGTTGGCGGGAGCGTGGTCGGCGGAATCGTCGTGGGTGGAACCGGCGTCGGAGGAACCGGCGTCGGAGGAACCGGGGTCGGCGGGGCTGTCGTCGGAGGGGCTGTCGTCGACGCTAGTACGAGATTGGTGATGGCTGTCTGGAGTGCGGTCGTGGCTGAGTCCACGGCGGATTGTGTGGCTGTGGTGTCTGCGTTGACAGTGGTCGCAGCAGTCAGTTGTGTTTGTAGCGCAGCCCAACTGTCAGGGGTGTAGTCCGTTGCCGTCAACGTGTTGGCGGAGGTGATCAGGGACTGCAGTGCGGTTTTGTCGACTGCGGCTGGGGTGTTGGCCGGTCGGTCATAGACTTTCACGTAATCGACGACCATAGCGGTGGTGGTGAATCCATCGGGGAGGTTGCCCTGGAATTTCGCGCCTTCCACGGACAAGAGCATATTGACCGGATTCTGGGTGATGCCGGGGTAGTCGCCATGGGTCGCGTCGGCGACATCAGACCCGTTCGTACGCCACATTTCTTTGCCATCGATGTAAAAGATATACGCCGATGGTGACCAGTCCACCGCATAGGTGTGGAACTTTCCGTCATAAATCGGAGTCACATAGTCATTGGTCGTGTAATCCTTACCGATGTATCGCTCATCCTCGTTGTACCCGTTCCAGACCAATGCCGAATCAGCCCCATCATTGACCGAGTTGTTCATGGTCTCGACAACGTCGATCTCAGTTCCGTCGATGCCTTGGTCACCGGTACGGATGACGTTGTTGTAGTCCATCATCCAAAACGCGCCCCAGGTTCCACTGACCTGAGGGAATTGAATACTCGCTTCATAGTAGCCGTACGAGTTCTCGAACAACCCTTGTGTGTCGATCGCACCGGAAACGATGAAATTATCGGTGTCGATCGGATCACCGGTTGCCGGATCAACACCATTCGGGAAGTACTTCGTCGCAGCGGCGGGGTCTTTGGTGATCGCAATGTCCAGATGGCCTTGACCATCGAGGGACACCTGATTCGAATCCCAGCCACTGCGGTCATAGCGGGCCAGATCACCGGAATACTCCCACTTCGTCATGTCGAGTTGGGTGCCATTGAAATCATCGCTGAACAACGGAACCGTCGTGTTCGGGTCAAACTGGGCAGCAGTGTCCCCCGTCGCGGCGAACGTGATCGTCACCACACACGTGTCACCCACCACCGCCACATTCGTGGACGTCACCCCCTGGGTCGGTACCCCACTGATCTGATCAGCCGTGATACCAGCGAACGTGTTCACCAAACTATTCGGCGCCAACGTATCGGTCACGGTGTACACCGTGTTCGTGGCGAACGTCGTGTCAATCTGGGGAGACCACACCAGCGTCTCGTTGTAGGCCCCCGTGATCTGCTTGAACAAACCCTGCGGATAAATCCCCGCCACCGGAGCCTTGATCGGACTGACCGCCGCAGATGTCAACGGGATGACATCACCTAAGTACGTCACCGTGAACCCGCTAATCGTCGCCGTCGTCCCGATCGTGGACCACCCGGCCTGTCCTGACGCCAACACAGCCCGAGCGGAGGAGGTGTAGTCGTCTTGCCAGGTCCATACTTGTGTGCCATCGACCGTCAGGCTGAGCGTGTTCCCCACCGCATCGATCTGATAATGCACCGGAGTCGACGTACTCGGAGTGGGAGGAGTACTGGTCATCGTTCCCAAAGGAGTCCAGTTGATCGAATCCATCACAAACGTCGCACCGGTCCCCAACCCGATGTTCAGCGCATAGAACGTGTTGTCGTCACCCCGGAACTTGATTTGAAAATTGCCCCAATCCTGGGTTCCATCAGGACTGAGATTGCTCCCGGTGGTCGCCATGTTCGACACGTCTGCCTCAATACGGATGTCTGTCCACGTGCTGTCTCCGTAGGTCATCCCATCGTGATCAGGGGCGTTATAGGATGCAGAAGGTGGAACCAGCACAACACTGCCCGCAGCAGAAGCCACCCCTGGCACAACACTGCCCACCACGCTTCCCGTCATCAGCGCCATCGACACCAACAACACTCGTATAACACTCTTCCGCGACGCTCTGATGGAATACATCTGCCCTACCCTCTATCTCAATGGTCAATCACCCACCCAGCTTCAACAAGCCAGATTCACCGACGATATCTCTGTGCAAATTAGCACGAAGCAGTGCTGATGTCCATGGGAACCAAGTCCCAAGAATCAACTCAGCAGTGGTACGAACAAGGAGCCGCTGCCTGTCATTGCGTCGTCTCGTCTGGATCATGCCGATCCGCTGAGCCTGAATCCACCCATCGAGGGCCGCGTAGCAGCAATGGATGGATTCAGGCTGAGCCCGGGGTGGACACCAGGTTTCCGCAGTCAGTACACTCATCTCCTGAACAGTGTTCAAGACAGGAGACGTGCGTGCGACCGAAGGATCTCGCCCTGATCGCCCTGTTCGCCGCCCTGACTGCGGCCCTGGGCTTGACCCCCGTCATCCCGCTGCCGATGATTGGCGTCACCTTCGCTCTCCAAACTCTCGGCATGTTGCTGGCAGGCGGTGTCCTGGGGGCGCGCCGTGCGGCCTGGTCCATGCTGCTTCTGATCCTCCTCGTCGCCATCGGATTGCCTGTGTTAACCGGCGGCCAGGGTGGGCTGGGCAAACTTGTCGGCCCCACCGCAGGGTTCATCTGGTCCTGGCCGCTGGGTGCACTGCTGGTGGGCTGGCTGATCGAGAAATGGTGGACCACACTCACCTTCGCCAAAGCCTTGACTGCCTCCCTTCTCGGTTCGGTCTGCCTTTATATCTTGGGCCAAACCTGGCTGGCCATTTCCTTGCACATCCCGCTGCGTACTGCCCTGTGGTCCTGGGTGATCTACCTGCCTGGGGACATCGTCAAGTCCATCCTGGCCGCCGTGGTCATCGTCACCGTCAAGAGGGCCTACCCGCTGATCACACCCCGCCCAGGCACACCAGCCAGTCCATCCAAGCAAGCCCGATGATCCGCATCGACCAGGTCAGCCATTGGTACGGCGAGCGCCTCGTCCTGGATCAGATCAGCCTCGACCTCACCCAGCACCGGATCGGAGTCATCGGCGGCAACGGTTCGGGGAAATCAACGCTGGCAAGACTGTGCAACGGCCTCGTCCTGCCTACCCAGGGCCATGTCAGCGTGAACGGCCACGACACGGCCCGGGACTTGCCAAAAGTACGAGCCCAGGTCGGCTTCGTCTTCCAAGATCCGGACCTTCAGATCATCATGCCGACCGTGGCCGAGGACCTGGCCTTCTCCTTGCGCCCGGCTCGCCTGCCCAAGCAGGAGGTCGCAGCCCGAGTCGGCCTCTGGCTGGATAAGTACGGACTTCAGGACCACCGCGACCATCCCGCCCACCTGTTGTCGGGAGGCCAGAAACAACTGCTGGCCATCGCCGCCATCCTCATCACAGACCCGCAGATCCTCGTCTTCGACGAACCCACAACCTTGCTGGATCTGCGCAACAAACGCCGAGTCATGGACATCGTCTCCAGCCTGGACCAACAGGTCATCGTTGTCACCCACGATCTGGATTTCCTGTCTGACTTCGACCGGGTCATCGTCCTGGACGCGGGCCGGGTGGTCGCGGATGACACCCCGGAGCCTGCTCTGGACGCGTACCGTCGACTGGCCCGATAGACTACAATTCGGATGCACCGATCGCTTGCGTCGCGAGCGACACCAGATGGGTGCACTGGGCACAGTGACAACGTGAGGGCAGACTGGACGTCTGTGCAACGGTGGCGATGGGGCCAGGGTGGCCATCTGGGGACTCACAGCAGCAATGGATCGGTGGATTCGGGTGCAACCTGAATGCACCGATCGCTTGCGTAGCGAGCGACACCAGATGGGTGCCATGGGCACAGCGACAACGCGAAGGCAGACTGGACGTCTGTTGAGCGGTGGCGATGGGGCCAGGGTGCCCATATGGGGGCGCGGAGCAGCAATGGATCGGTGTATTCAGGTGTCACCCGGATCCACACACGCACGTTGCGTACAGAAGGAGTCTGACATGGACTGGGTGATCTTGGCCGCTACCGGACGATTGGCACGAGTGGAGATTTCGGGGTCACCGTGGTCAGCCCGGGCCAACCAGACCAGCCGGGTCGATCATGACGTCATCCGCTCGTGCGCCCAAGCCTGTGATGGATATGTCGGAGCAGTCACCTCCACAGGATCCGCCTTCCGCATCTGTGTCGACGATCTGCCTGCCCTCGCTCCCGGCGGGCCATGGTCCTTGTGGGACGGCCCTGTCGCCGACAGCCTGGACCCCGGCAACGGACATGTTGTCGGTTTGTACAACCTGGACATCGAAGCCGCTCCCCTCGCCCTCGGCACGCGCGCGGGCATCGTCAAACGAGTCGTTCCCGAATACAAGGGGTGGGAGTCCTGGGAGGTCATGACCGTCAAAGAGGACGACGAGATCGTTGGCGTGGCCCAGGCCGCTGACGCGGATGAACTCGTCTTCGCCACCGTCGACGCCCAGTTGTTGCGGCTGTCGGCCCGGGAAGTACGGGCTCAGGGCCGCACCGCAGGCGGCATGGCCGGGATCAAATTGCTGGAAGGCTCCCGGGTCATTTTCTTCACCGCCATCGCGAAAGACGACCGCGACCAAGCCAGCGTCGTCACCCTCGCCGTGGGCTCCGATTCGGCGGCGACCGTCAAAGTCACCCCCTTCGCCGACTACCCGTCCAAGGGCCGATCCACAACGGGCGTACGCACCCAACGCTTCCTCAAGGGCCAAGACCGCCTCGGCCTGGCCTGGGCCGGTCTCCCCCCAGTACGGGCCTGCGACTCCGCCGGGGGCCCGCGCAACCTCCCCACCGCCGACGACCGCCGTGACGGCACCGGAACCAAGGTCTACGGTCCCTTCTTCGCCCTAGGATGACGTCACTGGTTGACCAGTTTCCGCAGGACCGTGAAACCTTCTGCGGACAACTCGGCTTCGAGCGCCTCGGTGTTCGGCGTGTTGACCCCTACCAAGAGGGTCGAACGATCCTGTCCTCGATAGACGGCCAAGTGCTGGATGTTCGCATGATGGCGAGCGGTGGACAGAGCCAGACGGGCCAGGACCCCGGGGGCATCGTCGGTGTCGATCGTCAGCCGGGTGCCGGGGTCGCGGAACCCCAGCAATTCGATGAACGCGTCAAGGATCGCGCTCTCTGTGATCACGCCCACCAGTTCGCCGTTTTCGACCACGGGAAGCATCTCGACCTTGTGGTCGCGCATGGCGATGGCCGCCTCTTCCAGGAGTGCGTCGGGCGAGATCGTCACCGGATCCCGGGTCATGATGGAAGCCACTTTCAGCTTCGACATCAGGTACGTCACCTCGGAGGTGCTCAGCGACGTCGCAGGCGAGGGGGATGCCTTGGCGATATCAGATGAGGACACCACGCCGACGACCCGATTGTCAGTCACGACAGGCAGGTGGCGTACTGAATGATCCTTCATCATAGCCGTAGCTTCAGGGACAGTATTCTGCGGTGTGACCGTGAAAGGAGTGGCGGTCATTCGAGTCTTCACATACATGGTTCTATTCTCCCAGATAAGAACTTTCCAATGAACAAAACTGGAAGTGATAGCTTCTTACCTCGGTGCGAGAAGGGGTATATTTCTCATGTTGGGTGGCAGCAGTTTCGGGGACATGAATGGGGCTTTCAGCGCGTGTATGGCGGGGATCTCTGTTGGTGAAACACGCAGGCCAGGCAACATTATCTGCGATAACCTACGGTACCGTAGATTACGCATTCGTAGGTTAGTCTGGATGCACCGTTTGCTGGCGTCGCGAGCGACGCTGTGCCGGTGCGATGAGCCGATGGTCGCCGTGAGGGCAGACTGGACGTCTGTTGAGCGGTGATCGGCGGGTCAGCGTGTCGGCACAGGGTCACGTAGCAGCCATGAATCGGCGGATCCGGGGTTAGGAGACACCATGGTTGACCGCATGCCCACTGCCAGTACCGAGGCAATCCGGAAAGCACGAGATTTCCTCTTCGCACATGCCACTGACTACGAAGGGGCCATCGCCGGATTCGAATGGCCAGAACTCGAAGAATTCAACTTCGCGCTCGACTGGTTCGACGTCATCGCGTCAGAACACCCCGATCGCAACGCGATCATGATCGCTAACGAGTCTGGTGAGGTCAACAGTTGGACGTACGGCGACCTGTCCCGACGCTCCGACCAGGTCGCGAACTGGTTCGTCAGCCTCGGCATGAAGCGCGGCGACTCAGTGATCGTCATGCTACCCAACACCATCGAATTGTGGGAGACGATCCTCGGCGTGATCAAAGCCGGTGGAGTGGTGATCCCGACGTACACCCTGCTCTCCCCCGAAGACATCGCCCAGCGGGCCCACCGCGCTCACGCG
>WREX01000016.1 GCA_009779115.1 Propionibacteriaceae bacterium | reverse complement strand
TCCAGTTAGGGCCGTAACCCGCGGCCCGTTTGCATGGAAGGTTAGACCGCGACCTCCACATCCGTGTTGGACCGCGGCTTTTCTCATGCTGATCCAGAGGCTTATGAGCGGGAAGATCCCGCAGGTCGCGCCGGGCCACACCGGTGAGTAAGGAGCAGACATGCTCGATGAACAAAATACCGATACGTCTTCAGAATCATTCGCGGAATCCCTGCCATCCGTCGATGGCGGGGAAACCACACCGAAAGTCACCCGGCCTCGCCGGGCGTCCGCTGCGGCCAAGGTATCAGAGCAACCCGCCGAACCCGAAGAACCACACCTGTCGTCCTTCGCGCCCAAGGGCCACACGCGCAAGGCTCCGACTCGCCGCAAGACCGCGGGAGAGGCAGTGACGTCTGCCCCAGAGCACTCTGATACGGAGACTGCGTCTGAGCACGAACCGTCATTGGGTCTGACAAGTGGTGACACTGGTGATCAGGTATCCGCCCCGCAATCGACCGGAGCTCCAACCCGACGCAGGCGCACATCCCGGTCCGCGTCGAGCGAGGCCGAGGCGACTGGCGCAGCGAAGTCCGGGCCAGTACCCTCGGGCGGTTCAGACACTGGGTCCCGGAACGACGCCGCAAACTCTGAGCAACCGCAGTTGCTCTCATTCTCTCATGACGGTGAATCCCATTCAGCCACCTCCGCGGAAGACCCCATCGCCGAGGCTCTTAACGCTTTGGGCCGGTCTCATCGCGTACGCACCCGTCACGTCGCTGCTTCGACTGAATCCGAGAAGGATTCGGAGGCGGCCCTCGATCACTTGGCCCAAGCCATCGCCTCGTCGAGTGAGATTGACGACTCAGATGACGACGGTGACGGTGAGGGCGGCACGCCGTCGAGGCGCCGTCGTCGGCGTCGTGGTGGCCGCAAGCGTCGCCGTGATTCCGGCCTGGCCGATGACCTAGACTCCGGAGACGATGAAGAAGACTCCGCAGACGCCGCCGTTGTTTCCGGACACGAGGAAGACAACGCCGACGATGCGGGGGAGGAAGGTGCCCGCCACCGTCGCCGTCGCCGTCGTCGTCGCGGTGAGGATGTCGACGATTCCACTGACGAAGATGCCGAGGTCGTCGTCAAGGTACGCGAACCCCGCTCCAACAAGGCCAAAGCCACAGCGATCACCGGTATCGACGGGTCGACGCGCCTGGAGGCGAAAAAGCAGCGCCGCCGCGAAGGCCGGGCCGCGTCCCGCCGCAGGGCGCCGATTCTTTCCGAGGCAGAATTCCTGGCCAGGCGTGAGTCAGTCGAGCGAAAGATGCTGATCCGGCAGAAGCAGGAGTATTCCCAGATCGCAGTGGTCGAAGATGGCGTCCTGGTCGAGCACTATGTCGATCGTGCCTCAGCCGCGTCGCTGATCGGCAACATCTACTTGGGCAAGGTTCAAAACGTTCTGCCGGGCATGGAAGCAGCCTTCATCGACATCGGCCGGGGCCGCAATGCCGTCCTGTACGCCGGTGAGGTCGATTGGGATTCCTTTGGCGAACAAGGACAGAATCGCAAGATTGAAGATGTCTTCAGCTCTGGCCAGTTGACGGTGGTTCAGGTCTCCAAGGACCCCGTCGGCGCCAAGGGGGCTCGTCTGACCTCGCACATCTCCATTCCTGGCCGTTATATTGTGTACGCCCCGAAGGGCCACATCTCGGGCATCTCCCGCAAGCTCAGCGAGACCGAGCGCAACCGGTTGAAGTCGATTCTGGACTCCTTGGTGGAACAGTCGGCGTCTGTTGTCATCCGTACTGCCGCCGAAGGGGCCTCGGAGGATGAACTGGTCCACGACATCAATCGACTCAAAGCCCAGTGGGAAGTCATCGAAAAGAAGTCCACGGGTAAGCAGGTACCACAGTTGCTCTACGCCGAACCAGATTTGACCATGAGGATTGTACGCGATCTGTTCACGGAGGATTTCTCTTCCCTGATCGTCGACGGCAATGGCGGTATGGAGGATGCGTACGAAACCGTTGAGGCGTACGTCCACCACGTCGCTCCTCATCTGGCCGACCGTATCCAACGGTGGGACCGTGGTGCGTCGGGCGACTTGTTCTCTCAGTACCGCGTTGACGAGCAGATCGCCAAAGCCCTGGACCGCAAAGTGCACCTGCCCTCTGGCGGGTCGCTGGTGATCGACAGGACAGAGGCTCTGACCGTCATCGATGTCAACACGGGCAAGTTCACCGGTTCAGGGGGCAACCTGGAGGCCACAGTCACCAGCAACAACCTGGAAGCAGCCGAAGAGATCGTACGACAGTTGCGCCTGCGTGACATCGGCGGGATCATCATCATCGACTTCATTGACATGGTGTTGCCGTCGAACCGGGAATTGCTGCTGCGCCGGCTGGTGGAATGCCTGGGCCGAGATCGTACCCGACACCAAGTTTCCGAAGTGACGTCGTTGGGATTGGTCCAACTCACCCGCAAGAAAGTGGGCACCGGACTGGCTGAAGCCTTCACCAAAGTCTGCGAAACTTGCGACGGCTTGGGCCACATCCGATTTGAGGAACCCGTGGAGAACCAGGCCCCCGCGGACGGTGGGGAGCGCCACCCTGTCAGGCGCGGCCGCCGGAGGTCCTGAAGCCGCTTCCTTCCCGTTTCGCCGAGCAACTGACCGGTGTACTATTTGTTTGGTGGAGGGCTCTTATTTTACGGGAATCGCAATGACCACAAGGTGGTCGTCGTTTCCGCAATTGACGGGTGCTAGCTTGATTCAGCGAATGAAGTTGCGGAATAATGCACATAGTGAGGTAGAGGGGGGGCCGCGACGATCGTGAGCTGACTCTATCGGGAAAGGAAATGTCATGCTCAAGACTTCTGCACGTCAAATGGGATTTGGTGTGCTTGGAGCTGCTTTGGTGATAACCGTGATGTCTGGCCCATTGGTGTATGCGGCAGACCCGACTGACACATCTAGTGCGCCGGTGATGCTGTTTGCGCCGGCCCCAGTGATGACCGCGGTCCAGAACTCAGGGACGACCGGGCCTCAGGTACTGGCTAATCCGGCTATCGGTTCATTGTCAGACTTGAAAGGAATCTCGGGGTACATCGATTCCCAAGATGGAGGCGATGTCAACAACTGGTTGACCAGCCAAGGCGTGGATCCCAGCGCATCGGGTGATATCACAGATGACACGATTCCTAATGGAGCCTTGTCACAAATCACCTCGAAAGTCAACGACGACGGTACGGGTACTGTCGGGTTGAGCGCGGATGCCACGGGAACTCAAATTGGGTACATGGTCGGCGACGCAGAAGGCCAGACAGGCATGACCTGGGGTGTGAAGAACGTCGCTCCCACATCCGGGCACGAGAATGACCAACTCACCCTGGCTGGTTCGGACTTGCTGAAGTGGTGGAACGGGACGACGTGGTACGCCGATGTGGACATCATGGGTGCTGCGACAGGTCTGTTCACGTGCAATTGGACCACGGACGGCATGACATGCGATGGGTCCGTCGTTTCTGGCGGTAATGACAAGACTGTGACAGCGCTTCAGAATCAAGCGACGACCGCAGCGGACAACATGAACCAGAATCTCAATGCCGACACTCAATCATCGGTTGCTCTGACCCAGATGCTGTCTGATGCTCAGGACATCTCGACGCAGGTGAGTTCAGCGATCCCCTATTCGTTCGCCATGCCGATCGGGAACAGCTTGACCGCGGGCAACACATTGACCATCAATCCGTCGGACTTGGTGAGCGGCTCCTGGCTGAAAGACTTCACGTTCAACAACAATTCTTCCGGTGATTTGAGCACTATGCAGATGTCGTCGGTGGTACCAGCCGATGTGCTCGCCTCACTGCCCCAGCTACCGGGGTATGCGGATGTGGCCAAGGGGCAGAGTGTGGCCGACATGGGCTCACTCGTCTTGTCTCAAGCCGCTGCTAAGGGCCAATTCAACGATTCATCAGCCAAGGCCGTGATCTCTTCGACCAATGATCAAATAGCCCAGATCAACAAGTCAATGGCTGACTCAGACACGGCCTCCAACGGCTATAACGTCGTTTTCCGTCCGCTTGACCAGGCCAGTGAAGACACCATCACGAAGAACACTCCCGCTTTGGTCTCCAGCCTTATGGCCGGTGGGTGGAGCCAGCAGATCGCCAATGCGGTCACGGCTGACGTCACGGTGGATTCGACCATCGATGCCGGCAAGATCACCACGTTGAATCCGACCGGCGTGACCTATGGCGCCGCAGCGGGCAACCCTGGTGCTGACCAGCCGCCGACCGCCGCCGCACCTCCTGCCAACAATCCGGATGCTTCCAGCAAGGCTCCTGTGTTCACCCAGCCCCAGGACGGTCACTTCTATGGCACCACCCAGGTGACGCAGATCAAAGGGACCGCAGAAGCTGGGTCCACAGTGACAGTCGCCCTGTCAGACGGGACCACGGCCTGCACTGCGACAACCGACGACACGGGCGTGTGGAGTTGTGACTATGCAGTAACTGAAGCTGGTGACGGGACCCTCACGGCCACAGCGGTTGATAGCCAAGGTCAGACACTTGGCAACAGTTCAGTCTCGTTCACCGTCGAAGAGGTTGCTCCTCCCACCGTGGACGTGGCCAACGCGCAAACCATCTCTGGCACGGGTGAACCCGCCACGGCGCTCGCAGTGTTCGATCTCGCGGGTAATGTACTTGGTAACGGGATCATCAGTGCGGATGGAAAGTGGGCGATCACAACTCCGGCCGACGCCAAGACTGGAGAGATAGCGGCTGTGGTCATGCGTCCCGACGGCGCCTTCTCGCCACTCACGCTGCAGCAGTTGGTCATGGAGGTTCCGCAGGCGCCAACTGCGAACGCCCCTTCCGGCCAAACTTTGACTGGAACACTGCCTGGGACCGTGACTGACGGAACCAAGGTCGTTGTGACGTACCCCAGGGCTCAAGACACCAATACTGTTGAGGTCAATCCGGCCGCCGACGGCACCTGGTCGTTCACTCTGCCTGACGATTTTGTCGCTGGCACGGTCACTGTGGTCGCCAAAGATCCTGCGGGCAACGTGTCGGGTCCGGCTAACGTGACCGTGACAGGTCCACCGCCGGGTTTGGGAAGTGCTCCCTCGTCGACTGCATCGAACACATCTGGTTCTGACTCAACCGGGTCGAGCACGGATTCCAGCACCGCGGACACCCAGTCGACACCGGCGGGTACTCCGGATACGCAGACGACTCCAGCGGGTACTCCGGATACACAGACGACTCCAGCGGGTACCCCGGATACACAGACGACTCCGGCGGGAACCCAGTCGACACCATCCAGTGCGGCTTCAACCCCGACTGGTGCGGCTTCGACGCCAACTGGTGCGGCATCCACGCCAACTGGCGCGGTATCGACTCCAGGGGACTCGGCTCCGGCTGCACCGACCGGCACAACGACTACGGCGACGAGCCCATCGGCGCCGACATCGACAGCCGGGACTCTTCCCAGCCCCAGCACGCAGACGACGGCGAACAACCCATCGTCGACCGCGTCAACACCTGGTTCGACTACTCCAACGGTCCTTCCGACAGGCACGGCTCCGACCACGGCTGAGACAGGGAATGCTGCCAATCCGACTCCGTCGTCGACCGCCACAGGCTCAACCACCTCGACTGCCACGTCGACCGCCACAGGCTCAACCACCTCGACTGCCACGTCGACCGCGACAGGCTCCACGCAACCCGCTTCTGTGTACTATGTCGTGCAGACGACCGTTGACGGCCAGGCCGCCGGCGAAGGCACCAACGTGGTGACATTCGCTGCGGGCAAGTCGCAAACGGATCCCATCTCTGGTGTTCGGGCCGACTTCACGGCCGATTCGCCTGGGATGCTGGCGCAGTCCTACTGCGTGACGGATGCCTCCGGCACATGCACAGTCGGCGTCCAAAGTCCCACGGCTGGACCCGTGACTGTCCACGCCTTTGTGAATGGCGTCGAAGTGGACAATGACCTCGGTGTCTACACCTCTCCGGTCACCGTGAACTTCGTCGATGCTGCCCCTCAGACCCCGAGTGCGACCCCGATGACTCCGAATGGTCCGCTGGTCATGATGAATGTGCCCGTGGTTGTCCCCGGGACAGTGGTGACCTTGAGCGGTGCCAACTGGGCGCCAGGTGAAACGGTTGTGATCACGATTCAGTCGACTCCGATCACTCTGCCTCCGCTGACGGCGAATGCTGACGGAACGCTCTCTGCGGTGCAGGTGCCTGTTCCCGCCGACTTCGAACTCGGGACTCACACCCTGACGGCTGTTGGATCCGTCTCTGGTGCGTACTCGACCACCTTCACGGCAGCGTCCAGCTCATCTGGGCTGACTGCTCTGACTGGCGGTACTGTCGCTGGTGGGTCAGGCATTGCTTGGGCCCTGGCGATCATGGCTATCGGATTCGGAGCCTTCCTCCTAGTTTCGCGCAGGCAAAAGGCCTGAGGCGTACTGACTCATTGAAGGTCGGTCGCACACGTGATGATTCGCGTGCGCGACCGACTTCTTTTCCGCTCGTATTTCACACCGCTGGGCAGCCGTGAAACATCGACCACATCCTGCCTCGGGGAGAAAAAGATATGTGCCGTATTCGGTATACATTCTTAGTTTTCCGGCTGCGTTCTTAGTTTTCATTGCGCCTCTGACACGATGGGATAGCTTGATTCCATGATTGAGAGCGAGGATAATTCTCAGTACAGGCAGAGGGGGGGCTCAGTAAAGGCATGGGCTGGTTCTGCCGGGAAGGAATTCAGATGCGTACATCTTCCGCGCGACAATTGGGGTTTGGTGTCTTAGCGGCCGTGGTGACCGTAGCTGGTTTAGCAGTTCCGATGATCGCTACTTTGGCGGACACAGGTGGGTCCATGCAGTTGCTCAAGTCTCCCGCCATGGGGACACTGAGTTCCTTGGGCGGGGTCTCCGGTTACGTCACCTCACAATCAGGTGGAAGTACGGATTCGTGGCTGAGCGGTCAGGGAGTGGATCCCAGTGCAGCAGGGTCGATCACCGATGCGACTCTCCCCGACGGGGCGAACGGCGAGGTCAAGACATCCCCGAACAGCAACGGCTCGGCCACAGCCAGTATCGCTTCGGGAGCCAATGGAGTCAGTGTCGGATACCTGGTCGGTGATGCGCGTTCCACCGTCAACATGTCGATCAATATGACCAACATCTATCCGAGTCCGGGTCACGAACAAGACTCCCTTCCCATGACCACGCAGCAACTGTACCAGTGGTACAACGGCATGAAGTGGACTGCCAATGTCGATTTCTTTGGAGTTGCCACTGGGGTGCTCACCTGCGCTTGGACCACGTCTGGAGTGAACGTGTCGGGAACCGTCAGCAACCCCAACTTCCAAAGCGCCATGGACACGATCGTCAGCCAGTACACGGACGCATTCTCCCAGATCAACGGATCGGCTGTCCCTCTGTCTTCATTGACGAGTCAAGCCCGGACATCCAGCTGGACCAATAATGGCGCCGCGGTGCCTTTCTCTTTCGCGTACGCAGTGGGCTCGGCTTTGCCGGTCGGCGGTTCGGTGACGGTCAACACTGCCGACGTGGTGTCCCAGTCCTGGATCAACGGATTCAACGCCAACTCGACTCAAAATGGACCTCTCACGGGTATTCCCCTGACGTCGATGTTGTCCAGCGATATTATCAAGGTGCTCCCGAGCCTTCCGGGTTTCACCGATCTGACCCAGACACAGACCATGGCTGATATGGCAGGAGCCTTGCTCATTCAGCAGGCCAACAACGGCCAATTCGACAAGGGCGCATCGCAGTCCATGATCCAGCAGGTCAACTCACAATTACCCTCCTTCAACTACACCGACAGCAGTGGCGTTTCCATCACATTCAATTCACTCGACACAGCTAGCCAGAACGCGGTGACCAAGAACACCTCACCCCTTCTGAAGACCCTGATGAGCGGCGGATGGGCCACTCAGATCGCCCAGTCGGTCGAGGGCACTGTACAACTGACGTCGGCTCTGGCCCCAGGAGCTGTGACCACTTTGACTCCCACTGGTGTGATGGCCGCTCCAGTCGCCCAGCCCGATCCCGCGCAATCCACGTTGAAACTGTCAGCCGACTCGATGACGGTGACCTCTCAGGGTGCCTGCGCCACGACGACCACGTCTGATCCGGCCTCGCTGACAGCCACGGCGACCATCAAAGACACCACCGGTGCTCCGATGGTAGGGGCCGAGGTATTGTTCGCAGCCGATGACCCGTTGCAAGTGGACCAGGCGAAGGCGACAACTGATGCCAAGGGGGTCGCCACCGCGACACTGAAGATAGACCCTACGGCTCAGGTGAAGGCGACATCCGTGACCGTCAGTGCGAGTGTCTCGGTGGCAGGGACCCAAACCCCGGTGTCAGACTCACCGGCGAAAGTCACATTGGCGGCTAACGCTGACACGGCAGCTGCGTCGACACTGACCGTCGAAGCGACGGCGGATCCTCCAGTTCTGGCGGATGGCAAGCAAACATACACTGCGACAGCCACGCTGATGGACGAATGCGGCAAGGCCCAGGCCGATACTCCGGTGGCCTTCTCCGTCACGGGTTCTGCCCAGATATCACAAGCCCAGGCGACGACTTCTCAAAGTGGTGTCGCCACAGTGACGATCACCGACAAGGTTGCCGAGGATGTCAAGGTCACTGCTACTGCTCAAGGCTCGCAGATCTCTGATCCGGTGAGCGTCACTTTCGCAGCTCCGCCTCCAGCGGTGCCTGACCTCACGAAATCTGTGTTGACGGTCACGCCTGACACCCAGTCGGCGGCGTGTGGAGAAGACGCGACTTTCCAGGCCACGGCAGTCATCAAGGATGACCAAGGTGATCCGATTCCGGATGCGACTGTCGCAGTGCAAACTGATGGTTCATTCAGCAGTACGGCCACAACCGACTCTTCGGGCAAGATCACCATGGATGTGCCGGTCACCGCGGCTGATGGCACCACACCTGCCACCATTCAGGCCTTGGTCAGTGTCAATGGGGCAAACAAGGACATCTCGGGTTCCCCGGCAAAAGTCACAGTCACCTCGACGGGTGCGTGCTATACGGCAACGTTCTCAGTGGCTGATCAGACAGCCCCTGTCCCCGCAGACGGCAAGAGCGCATGGACTGGAACGCTGACAGTCGCCTCCGCCAAGGGTGATCCTGTGACGGGTGGAGCGGACAAAGCATCATTCTCCATCTCCTCTGCCGATGGTGGGACGGTCACCAACGTGGTGTCAGTCAGTGGTGTCACAGACAAGAAGGATGGCACCTACACAGTTCAGTTCACCTCCTCTCTGGCGGGAAGCTACGTTGTGGACGCCTCCTGGAATGGCGTGGACGCAGGCTCGAAGACGATTACTTTCGCTGACGCTTCCACGTCAGCTCCGACGTCTGGCAACGATCCAACCGCGACTACCACGTCGACACCTGGCGCGACGCCGACAGTGACCAGTGCGCCGACTCAGTCGCCGACGCCGACGGTGTCCAGTACGCCGACTCAGAAGCCGACGCCGGGCGCCACTCCGCCGCCGGTGACGTCGACCGATAATCCGGTTGTGACGCCGACGACTCCGTCCACAGCTACCACGACACCGGCTGCCACACACTCGAGTGACCCGACGCCCACGGCTACATCAACACATGACGCGGAGTCAGGTGCTGCTATCTCCTTCGACGCTGACCAGCAAGAAGTCGGTGTGCCCCTGACAGGGACACTGACGTTGACCGATGCCAGTGGACAGCCGATTGAAGATGCTGTGGCTGCCGGATATGCTCTGACTGCGCCGAACGGGGCGACAGTGTCTGACCTGACAGACAATGGCGACGGCACCTATGGGTTCACCGTCAAGGCAACCGCACCAGGCGGATATGCGTTGAGCCTGACGAAGCCGGATGGAACCAGTGTTGCGGTGTCAGCGACTGGCGAACCGCGGGCAATGTTCGTGGTGACTCCGGGAATCATCGCCGACCCGATTGCTCTGGTCGCTGGCCATGCCTCGACAGTGTTCGTTCATGTGGTGGATGGTTTGGATGCGCCGTACCCGGGTCAAGAGGTCACATTCAGTGTCGACGGTAGCGCTACCCTCTCCAGTGCCACGGCAATCACCGATGATCAGGGTCTCGCGAGTATCACTGTTCAGGATTGGGTTGGTGAAACAGTCCATGTGACAGCGACTCTGACTGAGGGCACTGCCGTCAGCGGGCCGGGTTCGTTCGATTCGGTCACCCAGGTTCAGGCAACCACAGCGCCAGTGGCGATCGAGTTCGCCGGTAGCCCGCCGGTAGATGTCGCAGACCTGCAAGGAACACTCACGATCACTGGGACCCAAGTACTGACTCGCGAAGCACCGACTGCGACTGTGGTGGTGACCGATGCTTACGGTCGGCCTCAGGCAGGGGTTGACGTGACATTCGATGTCAGCGGGGATGGCACCCTGGGAGCAGGGCTGACCACGGTCACTCTGACGACCAATGCCCAGGGAGTGGCGCAGGTCGATATCACTCCGAATTCTGCCACTTGCACCCAGCAGAGTTTCGAGGTCGCGGCGACAGCGAAGTTCAACCAGCAAAATGTTCCTGTCACCGGGTCGCCCACCACTGTGCAGATAGCGCCCGACGCCGGTCTGTGTTCGTCGCTGTTCTCTGTGGCGGCCGCACCCACGCACACGGGACCTGTCTATGCTGATGGTACGAATTCGTGGACGCTCACGTTCACGGCGGCCAACGCCGATGGCAGCCCGCATGTCGATGGAATCGACACCATGCTCATCGAAATCCTCGACGCCAAAGGGATCCCGAGCACTGACGTGTACATGGAACCGGTTGTGAACCAGGGTGATGGCACGTACACCGCCCGGTTGATTTCAATCGTCCCAGGGGATTACACCGTCAAGGCCACGTGGGACGGAGCCGATTGGGCAACTGCTGCGATCACGTTCGCCAGCGGTTCTGGACCAGCGCCGACCGCAACAGACACCTCGACCGTGACGCCGACGGATTCCCCGACTGCACCGGACACCTCGACGGCGACGCCGACCAATGAGCCGACTGCGACCGATACCTCGACGGTGGCGCCGACGGATGAGCCGAGCGCGACGGATACTGCGACGGTGACGCCGACGGATGCCCCGACAGCGCCAGACACCTCCACGGCCACGCCGACGGATACTCCGACAGCGCTGGACACCTCGACGGCGACGCCGACCACTGAGCCGAGTGTGACGGATACTTCGACTGCGACGTCGGGCGCAACGCCGACGACTTCAACCACCAGTCCCACTAACACCACACCATCGGCTTCTCCGATCTACTCGGTGGCTGCTGTGGTTGACGGTCAGTCGATTTCCTCGGGGCCGAATGTGGTGTCGTTCACAGCCATGAGCGCTGCTGGCGTGCCGGTCCCTTCAGTCCAAGCTGATTTCAGCGTGACTGGCTGGGCAGTCTTGTCGCAGCCGTCCTGCGTGACCGATGACACCGGCATCTGCAAGGTCGATGTGTCGAGCAGTGTCGCAGGTCCCGTCATTGTGCATGTGTCGGTCGATGGTGTTGAGGTGGCTGGCACCAATGGTCAGTTCGCTTCACCTGTGACTGTGAATTTTGTGGAGCCCCAGGTGATCCAGGGTGCTCTGACAGTGGACCAGTCCTATGTGCCCGTGGGTGCACCAGTGACGGCGACAGTGGCATTGAGTGATCAGAATGGCCCTGCCCAAAGCATCGAGGTCACCTTTGCTGTGACTGGTTCCGCGCTGCTGAGTCAGCCATCATGCGTGACCGGGACAGATGGAACTTGTTCGGTCACCATGACTGACCCGGTCGCGGAATCGGTTGATCTGAGCGCATCGGTCGATGGTCAGAACGTGAGTGGCTCACCTGCTCCTGTGGTCTTCCAAGAACAGGCGTCCGAAAGCGAGCAGTACTATTTGATGGCCGATGCCACGGTGGGGCAGGCTTTGGCCGATGGTCAGCAAGCCGCCTCGATCACCGCCACAGTGGTGGACACTAACCTGGATCCCGTCAGCGGAATGGCTTCCCGGCTCGTCGCCACGACTGATCCGGCTGTGACACTGGGCCAGTGGGTGGAGGACAACGATTCTACGTACACCTTGTCCATGACCTCGACGGTGGCAGGGTCCTATTCGGTGAAAGTGGATCTGATGAGCAAGGATGGTACGACCGTACTGCTCACTTCTGGAGCTGACGTCACCTTCAAGACTGACACCACGCCGACCAATGGTCCTTCAGCGACAACCACGCCGAGCCAGACTCCGACTGCGACCACTACGCCGGGTCAGTCTCCGACGGCGACGGATTCTCCTGCTGCGACCAATACTCCGGCTGAGTCTCCGAGTGTGACGAACACCCCTGCTGAGTCTCCGAGTGTGACGAACACCCCTGCTGAGTCTCCGAGTGTGACGAACACTCCGGCTGAGTCTCCGAGTGTGACGAACACTCCGGCTGAGTCCCCGAGTGTGACGAACACCCCGGCTGAGTCTCCGACCGTGACGAACACATCGGACCAACCCGCACCGACGCCGACTGTGTCGTCTCCCACTGCGGGGACGTCAACCACTGCGGCCCAGCCTTCCACGAGTACAGCAGCTCCATCTTCCAACCCGACTCTGACGACACCTTTGTATTCGGTGACAGTTGACGGAAGTGGCTCTGTCGCGGTAGGCAATTCGGCTACGGTGATGTTCTCTGCTTTGACAGGGACAGCTCAGCCCATCGGCGGCGTGAAGGTTGACTTCACGATCTCGCAGCCGGGTTCCTTGTCTGACACCTCCTGTGTCACAGATGACGTGATGGGGATCTGCAAGGTGACGATCACGAGTGATCAGGCTGGTGACATGCTCCTCCACGCCTTGGTCAATGGTGTGGAGGTTGCAGGGACGAACGGTATGTATGCTTCACCGGTGGCCGTGTCCTTCATCCCCGCACCAGCAGGTCCGGGAGCAACAGCCTCGACGTCGTCGACATCGACGCCTTCTTCCACTTCGACAGCCTCGTCCACCGCTTCGAGTACGACAACGGGCTCTGTCCAGACGCCTGGCGCGACCTCAACCGCCACGGGAACTTCCCCAGGGCAGTCGATTCCCACGGGGACTGCGACGTCTGGCAACACGTCGCAACCCACCTCGGGCACCACATCGACTCCGGGCGGTAACATGCCCAATGCATCCACGAGTCCTGTGCCGACGTCCACGGGCAGCCAACCTGGATCGACTCCGCCTGCTGATTCTGGAACGCCGATCTATGCTGTCGCAGCTGGAGTCAACGGTCAGGTCGCCGGTGGTGACCCCAATGTCGTGATTTTCTCGGCTGTAACCTCCGTCGGTGTTCCCATCTCCAGTGTGAAGGCGGACTTCTCACTAGTGGGCGGAGCGACACTGTCAACGACTTCATGTGTGACCGGTGCCGATGGGACGTGCCAGGTGACGGTGTCTTCCACTGCACCAGGATCTGTCCAGGTCCGCGTGTTCGTGAATGGTACGGAAGTTGCTGGTTATGCCGGACAAGGCTCATCGCCAGTCACCGTGGTCTTCACGGGGACTCCGGGGTCCTCGGTCACGACTCCACCTGCGTCAGTAGTGACCACACCGACACCGACCACACCGTCGTCGACGACATCAAGCAATGGCCCGGTTCAAACCCCGGCGAATACGCCAACAGCGCCGACGATGCCGAGCACGTCCGGCAACACGACTGGAACGCCCACCGGCGGGACAGGACTGAACCCCGAGGCGCCCCTGCCAAGTGAGGCTGCCACGATTCACCCGATGGTGCCAGGGGGCCCTGCGGTCACCATGGGCGAGCCTGTCGTCGTGACGGGATCGACCATCACCTTGAGTGGGCAACACTGGGCTCCATTCGAGACAGTGACAATCACCATTGGCTCGACACCGGTCACCCTGCCCCCAGTGCAGGCAGACGCCACCGGCTCAATTTCGGGAATATCGTTCCCCGTACCGGCTGATTTCGAGACGGGGACTCATACCCTCACGGCGGTCGGCTCTGTGTCCGGCACGTTTGTGACGACTTTCACGGTGGAAGAGCCCTCGTCCGGCGGACAGGTTACCGCTCCCACAGGTGGTTCTGCGTCGCATGCGTCTTACAGTCTGGTCGCGATACTTGTCATGGCATGTTTCGTTGGGGTTATAGTGGTTGCAGGTCTTCGGCGACGGGCGTCGAAAGTCTCGGGATAGTTGAATATCCATCTCGGTTTTATTAAGAGTAATTGTGTGAGTAGAGGGGGGCCTCGGAACATCCGGGGGTTGCTCTACGGGAAGGATTTTTCATGCACACAACTTCCAAACGTCGAATCGGTTTCGGCGTCTTAGCATCGGTCGTCGTACTCTCAGGGTTGTCGGTTCCGTTGTTGAACACATTGGCTGCGCCGATGTTGGCCTCGTCTCCGGTGATGGGAGCGGCGCCACTCCTGGCGGCGGCACCATCGGGTATGACGCTGTTGGAGTCGCCTGCTGTGGGATCACTGACAAGTCTGGGGGGTGTCGCAGGGTATGTGGCTTCTCAAGATGGTGGTGATGTCAACGGTTGGTTGTCGGGACAGGGGATCGACCCCACCTCGGCAGGGCCGATCACTGATTCGACTCTTCCAGCCTCGGCTGCGGCTCAGGTCAAGTCGTCTCTTGGTAGTGACGGGTCGGCGAGTCTTGATCTGTCGGCTGATGCGACGGGAGTAAATGTCGGGTATGCGGTTGGCGATGCTCAGGGCAGTGCCGCGATGACAGTCGGGTTGTCCAAGTTGGCACCGGTGTCGGGCAGTGAGAATCTTCAACTCCCCTTGACCACAGCTCAACGGCTTCAGTGGTGGAATGGCATGGTCTGGACCGCTGATGTGACGGCGTCGGGCACCCCAGTCGGTACGATCACCTTCACGTGGGGTCCGACCGGTGTGACGAGCAAGTCGAATGTGACGAACGCGTCGTTCGCGTCGACGGTGGATCAGATGGCGACGAGTATGACGAGCAGCCTGAACGGCAACCAAACGTCGATGTTGCAGTTGAGCAGTCTCCTGGCGTCGATGGGAACCATGTCCTCGGATTCCACGTCTGCTGTTCCCTATAGTTTTGCGTACGATGTTGGTTCGGCGTTGGCTCCTGGTGGGTCTGTGACGGTCAAGCCGGCTGATGTGGTGTCGGGCTCATGGCTGAATGGCCTGAATGCGGACCAGACGGGGTCGGGTGCGTTGTCCTCGATCCCAGTGTCGTCGTTGTTGTCCTCGGATGTTGTGAAGGCGTTGCCGTCCCTGAAGGGGTTTGACTCGTTGCAGGGTGCGTCGACGATGGCTGACGTGACAACGAACATGCTGAACCAGTTGGGGTCTGACGGGAAGTTGGACCAGGTGGTTGGCAATGCGATGTTTGCACAGACGGATGCTCAGCTGGCCAGTGTGGCCGCCTCCATGAATGGGATGTTGGCCTTCGAGCCGTTGACCGACACTGCCAAGCAGGTGTTGGTGACCAATGTTCATGCTTTGGTCCCGACGCTGTTGTCTGGTGGGTGGGCCAAGCAGGTTGCTGACTCGACCAGTGGCTCGGTTGAACTGAAGTCGACGTTGGATCCTGGTTCGGTGGTCAATCTCGTACCCACGGGTGTGATGGTCGCAGCCAGTGCTCCGGCGGCTCCAACTGCCCCCGAAGCGGCACCTTCCACTGAGGCGGCAGCGGCTGAGCCCACGAACGCGGCAACCCCCGACGACCAGAGTGGAGCCGAGGCGGCTGTGCCCCCCGATGCTTCGACACCCGACCAGAGCGGCGCCGCTGCTACTGCGCCGTCCGACGCGACCACGCCCGACCAGAGTGGCGCTGATGCAGCCGTGCCGCCTGATACGGCTACATCCGACCAGAGTTCCACCGGGGCTGATCAGCAAACAGACACGGCGACATCTGAGCAGACCGGCGCCACGTCAGTCGAGCCGACCAACCCGTCGGTTCCTGAGTCGTCGGCTGACGCCACGCCACCTGCTGTGTCGGCTGTGCCGGCTCCAACGCAACAGGGAGCCACCTCGGCGGACACGACAGCCAGCAACCTCTCAGCCGCGTTCTCTGTGACGCCCGCGAGTGGTGCGGCGTATGTGGTGGCTGACGGCAAGGATTCCTGGACCGCGAAGCTCGTGGTGACCGACAACGGACAATCCGCCCAATTACCCAATCCTGCCTTGTTGACCTTGACGCCTTCGTCGCCTTCCGTGACGGTTTCGGCCATCACAGATAGCCACAATGGGACGTACACCGCCACTGTCACGGCACAGACCGCGGGGAGCTACACTCTCACCGCTGCCTACGGTGCCCAAGCACTGGCCTCCCAGCCGATCGCCTTTGTGGCCAGTGGCCCGGATCCCGCCCAGTCGCAGTTGACCGTGTCGCCGAGCTCTTTGACCGTCGCGTGCGGCGGGCAAGCCAATGTCACGATTCAGGCTGTCATCAAGGACAGCCAGGGTACGGTGTTGCCGGGAGTCTCGGTTGTCATCGAGCCCGAGGGGAGCGACCCCCTGACGGCGACCACGAATGAGTCAGGTGTGGCCCAGGCGAACATCGCTCTCACGATGAATAGTGACAAGACGTGGAACCCGGTGTTCCACGCCTCGGTCAGTGTTGGAGGTGCTCAGACTGAGATTTCGGGGTCTCCGGCAACAGTGCAAGTGAATCCGTCTGGGGTCTGCTACACCTCGACCTTGGCGTTGACTCCGTCGTCGGCGACTGTACCGGCTGACGGACAGGGTTCGTACAAGGCTGTCCTGACGGTCAAATCGGCCAATGGCGATCTCAAGTCCGGCGACCCGGACGGTGTGGTATTCCAGATCTATGCCGCTGATGGGAAGACCCCGAGTGGTGCGGTGAAGGTTGGTCCTGTCACTGACACAGGCAACGGGACGTACACGGCGAATCTGACATCCACGCTGCCAGGAACGTACGTCGTGTCCGGCTCGTGGTACACGTACACTTCGCCCGCACAGCCGATCACCTTTGCGGCTCTGACGCCGTCGAGTGACAAGTCGACCCTCTTGCCTGCCACCCAGACTGTCACTCAGTCGTGTGACGGGACATCTGATGGAGGGAAGGTGACGGCCACAGTCAAGGACGCCAACGGCAATCCAGTCGGTGGTGCGACGGTGGTCTTCACCATCGACAACCAACCCCCGCAGTCGGCGACGACCGGATCTGATGGGATGGCGAGCGTCACTGTGACGAGCAACAACCGTCAGCAATCCACGTGGACAGTGGATGTGCATGCCGCAGTCCAGGGGGCGGAACTGCCGGGTTCTCCTGCGCACGTGGTCTTCCAGTTGGCCCCGGGATGTGTGCCTGCTCCTGCGGCCATCAATGTGGCGATGTCGGACAAAGCACAGCAGGGAACACCGCTGAAGGTGGTGCTCACACTGACTGATGCGGACTCGAAGCCTCTGGTTGGAGCAGATTTGTCCAAGTTGACGCTGACACCTTCGTCGACTGATGTTACTGTCTCGCCAGTGACCGACAATGGTGATGGCACGTACTCCTTCACCTTGGATTCGACCGTTGTGGGTTCGTACACACTGGGTGTGGCCTACGGTGGCGATAGCTATTCGACGAGTATTCCGTTCTCGTTTGTGGCGGAGCCTATTGTCCAGCCTGCTCCTGTGGAGGGTACCTTGACGGTGGTTCAGGCTACTGATGGAAGTGGGTCGCTGACAGCAGTGGCACAGATCACGAAGTATCCGAGCGGCACGTCCCTGACAGATCTTCCGGTGAAATTCTCTGTCACCGGTGATGCGTCCTTGGGGGCCGGTTTGACCAGTACTTCCGTGGTTCCTGACAGCCAAGGCCGGGCATCGGTCGAACTCAGTGTTCCTGCATACACAGGTACGAAGCTCACATTCGATGTCTCTGCTTCAGTCACTGTGAATGGTGTTGAGATTCCCATGGGCGGCTCTCCCATGACTGTGACCATTGAGAGCCCATCGGATGGTCCGACGAATGAGCCGACGAATGAGCCGACTACTCCGACCAACCCGCCAACCGCTCCGGTTGCGCCGACGACGACTCCGGCTGCGACCCCTCCGGTTGGTCCGACTGCGCCGGCGACTCCTCCGGTTGCTCCGACGACTGCCCCCGTTGCTCCGACGACGGCTCCGGTGGCGCCGACAACTGCCCCGGTTGCTCCGACGACGGCTCCGGTTGCGCCGACAACCGCTCCGGTGGCGCCGACGACTCCGGCTGCGACTGGTCCGATTGGTCCGATTGGTCCGACTGCGCCGACGACTCCGGCAGCCACTGGTCCGGCTGGTCCAACTGCGCCGCCGACAACTCCAGGTACTCCGACTGCGCCGGCGACAACTCCAGGTACTCCGGTCGTACTGAATACTCCTGTGATCACAACTGCTGATGACCAGGTGATCGCTGGTACTGGTACTGCTGGGACAGTCATCACTGTGAAGGATGCCCAAGGCGCGGTTCTGGGTAGTCCGGTTGTGAATGCTGATGGGACATGGAGGATGACCACTCCCGAGGGACTCGCCACTGGGACCGTGATCTCGGCGACAGCGGCGGACGGGACTGGTACCGCGTCCTCACCTGCTCAAGCCACGGTGACAAAATCTCCGAGTGGTGGACAAACGACTATTGTTGAAAGCCCCATCCAGGTCTCTGGCAAGGTGACCGGTGATTTTGATGCCGGTACGACGGTGACGATCACCTATTCGACTGCCACAGGCCAGGGTACGACTCAGGTGAATGTCGCGGCGGATGGGTCGTGGACGGCCACTCTCCCGGCTGACGCGCTGCCAAGTCCGGTGACTGCGGTAGCGAAGGATTCCACGGGGAAGGTGCTGGCGTCGGGGGTTATTCAGGTAACACAGTCTCCTGACACCACCATCACAGAGTCCCCGACGACAACCAACACTCCAAGTCAGACAACAACCAGTGCTCCAACACAGACAACCACCGGTGCTCCAACTCAGGCTCAGCCAACGAGTGGGACGACCACCAGCCATTCGCCCATCAACGTGAATGGCAAGGTCAGTGGCACGTTCGATCCGGGCACAACGGTGACGATCACGTATCCGACGGCCACGGGCCAGGGTTCGGTACAGGTGAATGTCGCGGCGGATGGGACGTGGTCAGCGACCCTTCCGGCTGAAGCGGTTCCCGGTTCCATGACTGCGGTCGTGAAGGATTCTGCGGGCAATGTGTTGGCGTCGAACGTGATACAGGTGGCTCCCGCCCAGACGATCACCATCACTGCGACTCCGACGGCGACTAGCACGCATACTCCTGCACCATCGCAAATCAAGGTGTCGGGGCATGTGAGCGGTGTTGTTGATCCTGGTACGACGGTGACGATCACCTATCCGACTGCCACAGGTGCAGGTACGACTGTCGTGAGTGTGGCGTCGGATGGTTCGTACTCGGTGACCCTTCCGGCCGACGCTGTGCCTGGTGCCCTCACCGTGGTGGAGAAGGATGCTTCCGGGAAGGTGCTGGCGTCGAGTGTGGTTCAGGTGAATCCTTCTGGAGATGTCACGGTCACACCGACTCCGCCGTCGGGTGCCACGACGACACCGGCTGCGGTCCAGACCACTGCCCAGCCATCGTCAGGTACGACGACTCCGGCTGCCGGTCCGACGACTATTTATCCGACGCCGGTTACGACGACGACTCCGGCTGCCGTTCAGACGACTGTTCATCCGCCGTCGGTTGTGACGACGACTCCGGCGTCGGTTCAGACGACTGTTCATCCGCCGTCGACGACTCCCTCGACTCCGGCTATGGCTCCGGCTCCGGTCCAAACCACTCCACAGCCCTCGGCGGGCACTGAAGCGCAGACACCGGTGACGGCGACGATTGAAATGTCGAGCACCACGTTGTCTCCTGGACAAAATCTGGTGGTGACTGGTCATCATTGGGTGCCAGGTGAGCAGGTGACGATCACTGTCCACTCGGATCCGATTCAGTTCCCACCTGTGACGGTGAACCCTGACGGGTCGTTGCCGTCGATGACGGTGACTGTGCCGCCCACCCTTGAGGCTGGGACGCACACGCTGACGGCGGTTGGAACTCAGTCCGGTACGGTGACGATGACCTTCCAGGTCTTGGCTGCTGGTGACGTGCCTGCGGGCTCAGTGCCCGGTGCTTCGGGATCTGGTCAGGGCGCGTTGGCCTCAACGGGTGGTCAAGCCGCCGTGGCACCGGGCCTTGGATGGCTGATGGGTGCTGCGCTGGTGGCCACCGGACTTGCGGTCGCTGTCGTGCGTCGACGCAGAGCCTGACGCTGTATTGATACATCAACAACTGATCGCTGCCGCTAACCCCGGCAGCGATCAGTGCGTTCGGGCCACACTGATCCGCACCCGCAGGCCATCTGCTGACCAAGCCTTCAGCCGCCCCAAGAATGGTGACGGGGGATCGCAGGTGATGTCTGCGGTCTGTGTGAGAGCTGGTTGTTTTCTTGGTCCACCTGGTTGTGGTTCTTGGTACCGTCGGGCTACTTGGCGTTATAGTTGTTTGTAGGGCGTCGGCGTTCAGGGCAGGGGTCTGGGGATGGTTACATATCTGTCTCGATTGTGTTGAGAGCGTTTGTGTGTTGAGGGGGGCCTCGGGTACTCGTGAGGTGGCTCTTCGGGAGGGAATGTCATGCGTGTTACGTCTAGGCGCCGGTTTGGGTTTGGTGTGTTGGCGGGGGTTGTTGCCCTGTCGGGGTTGTCGGTTCCGTTGTTGAGTACGTTGGCTGCTCCGTTGTTGGGGGCTGCTCCAGTGTTGGGTGCGGCTCCAGTAGCTGCGGCAGTGTCGGGGTTGACGTTGGTGCAGTCTCCTGCTGTGGGTTCCCTGTCGAGTTTGGGTGGAGTGTCGGGGTATGTCGCTTCTCAAGATGGTGGTGATGTGGATGGTTGGTTGTCGGGTCAGGGGATTGACCCGGCGGGGGCTGGTCCGATCACTG